>NZ_JCALCG010000018.1:0-126820 GCF_059812225.1 Mycobacterium sp. NGS66
GCCAAGCACCGAGAGCAATAGGCTACCTACGAGTCTCGACCAACAGACAGGCCGAAAACGGTTACGGCCTACAGGCACAACGGGATCAAGTCGAACAGTTCTGCAGAGACCACGGCCTGCAGCTGGTTGGCCTGCACATCGACGTGATGAGCGGACGCAAGACCGATAAGTTGTACGGACGCATTGCCGCTTTGAGCGCTATCCAGGCCGGTATCGCGAATGTGTTGGTAGTCAACACCCTTGACCGCTCATCCCGCAGTATGGCTGACGGAGCGAAGCTGGTAGCCGATGCCAAGGCCGAAGGCTGGCGCATTGTGGGCCTGGACGGAACCGATAGCGACACAGTATCGCAACTGGTCGCACACGCCAGACTGCTTGTAGCAGAGGAAGAACGCGAGCTCATTTCCAAGCGCACCAAACAGGGGCTCATCAAGGCCCGGCAAGCCGGAAAGCAGCTCGGCAAGCCCTCGACCATTGATCGCGCCACGGTACGGCGCATCGTCCATTTGCGCGCTGGCGGTCTAGGGACCAAGGCAATCGCGAGAGCTTTGGACCACGACGGCATTTCTGCACCGCGTAGTGACACATGGAGTTACAGCACGGTGCGCGGTGTGCTGGAAAGGGAAGGTGTGGCTTGATGAACCGCGAGCAACAGCAGGACGACAAGCAGGACACCCCGGCGGAGACTGAGCCGCAGCCCTGCGGTGAGCCGACGTGCAAGGACTACTGTCCTCCGGAGCCGATAGACGACGAGGACTCGCCCGCAGAAGAGAGGACCGCTCACTCCACAGGAACGGAGCTCGCATAATGGCCGCAACGATTCGCAAGCGCGTAACAGGCAAGCTGGATAAGTTCGGCAATCCCGTTGTGTCCTATCAGGTGCGCTGGCGTGAGCCTGTTCGTGATGATTTCGGTGCACCGACTGGCCAGTTCAAGCAGACCTCAGAGACGTTCGACACCGAGCGTAAAGCGAAGACTCATCTCCGCAAGGTCGAGGATCAGCTGGAAAGTGGACGCGGTGTAGACCCGAGCAGCCAGAAGGCCAAAGCCAATCGACCTTTAGGCGGCTACGCGAAGCAGTACTTCGAGAGCTTGGTCGGCACTGTAGACGACTCGACCATCGAGGGTTACGAGAAGATTTATCGCACCCACATTGGGCCTGTATTCGGTAGCAGGCCAGTTGCTTCCATCACGACAGCCGATGTGACTTCGTTCCGCGCTGCCCTGCTAAAGCCGCATCAACGAGACCAGGGCGGGCAGAAGGTGACGCGCTCTCCTAAGACGGTGAAGCACATTATAGGAACTCTGCGGCGCATCCTGGACACCGCTGTCGACGACCAGGCCATTGCCGGCAATCCGGTGATAGCGGGCCGCAGGTACACCACCAAGCGCCGTGTTACCTCAGACGGCAAGGCACCCTTCAAGCACCGTCCGCTTACAGCTAACCAGGTAGCGGCGGTAGTCGACTGGATTGAGCGAAACGGCTCCCAAGGCCGCGGCAATCAGGTGTACGCGCTGGCGGTGCTGTTCGCGGCGCATACCGGCGTTCGGGCCAGCGAGCTACAGGGTCTGCAGATACAGGACGTCACCTTGTCCACCCTCCCCGCCACGGTTGGGAGCATCCGAGTAGTTCGCACCGCCAAGCGCAAGGGCCGGGAATGGATCTACGGCACGCCCAAGAGTGAAGCCAGCTCGGATCGCGTAGTGCCGCTAGCGCCGTGGCTGGCAGATGATATGAGGGACTACTTGTCCCGAATTCACCCGTTCTCTGCCACCAACGCGGCGGGCAACAAGTACATACCGCACGCTCCCCTGTTTCCTGGCCGTCGCAATCGCTATGTGTTCGATTGGGCCAAGCCGGTTCACGCGGGCAGTCTGCATGAGCACTATTTCGCGCAGGCCTGCCGGGAATGCGGTCTAGGGTCCGTACGGTTTCACGATCTGCGCCACACCTTCGCAACGATGAACCTGAGCGCAGGCGAGCACTACATGCAGGTAAGCAAGTGGCTGGGTCACTCCACCTTCGTACTGACGCTAACCACCTACGCGGACTACATCAACGAGGACGAGCTGTCGGCGCCGAAGGTCGGCCGAGGCGTCCCCGCCAAATACTCGGTCGGCACCACGAGGAACCGCTCCCGCTCAGAGAACGTCATACAACTACATGGGTAGCCAAGGAGCAGCACCAACGTGGGTCAGTGATCTTGACTCGGTGTTGCTCGACGAAATCATTGCCTGGACCTCGCAGGATGTGCCCGGCCGCACGACTAAGCTGCACGTCATGGCCAGCTTGTTCGGCAAGAACAAATTGCGCGAGCGCGCGCAGAAGATTGCGACGGCAGACGTGCAGTGGGCTATCGACATAGTCACGACCTGACACAACGACTATCACCACGGCTCGCTCAAGAAGGACAAAGAGACCAGTCGAGAGCAGCAGTACAACCAGGACTTCTTTATCAAGGTCCTGGGCTATAAGGAGAAGCCTGCGAACCCATACACCTTCGAGCCCAAGAGCACGACGGTCGAGGGCGACTTCCCCGATGCACTGTTAGGACACACGGATGTCCTGGCCAAAATTGCAAACGTCTCCGCCGTGGTGGAGCTCAAAGGTGCGGCGGTCGATCTTGACAAGCCGCAGCAAGGCCACAACAACCGAAGCCCAGTCGAACAAGCGTTCGATTACAAAACGCAATACCGCTCGTGCCCGTTCGTCGTTGTTAGCAACTTCTACGAGTTCCGGCTGTACAACGACAACCGGCTTGACCGCGAGGTCTGGACGCTGGACGACCTTGTCGATCCAGAAGACGACTACCTCAAGTTCAAGACGTGGTATGTGCTGCTGCACGCGGACAATTTCACGGCGGCACACGGTAAGTCGGAAACAGAACTTCTCCTCAGCGACATTCGCATGGAGCAGGAGGACATCAGCGAGCAGTTTTACGCTGACTACAAGTTTGCACGTGAGGAACTGCTGCGTGACATCTGGCGGCGAAACCCAAAAACACGCACCCAGTTCGACCGAGCAATTGAGAAGGCGCAGACGATCATCGACCGCATCGTCTTTGCGTGCTTTGCCGAGGACAGCGGTCTGCTGCCAGACGATATCGTCGTGCGTGTCGAGCAGTTCGCCGAGAGCTCACCGATCGATGAGCCAGACCAACTTTGGGCATGGTTGAAGAGATTCTTCTCCGCAATCAACAGTGGTAGCGAAAAGCTAGGAATTCCAGACGGATACAACGGCGGATTATTCGCCGAGGATGCCGCGCTCAACGCGCTTGAAATCTCGGACGAGCCCCTGAAGCGGCTTACCGCGTTGACCAAATACGGGTTTGTGGAAGACCTGACCGTCACGATCTTGGGGCACATCTTCGAGCAGTCAATCACTGACTTGGAGGCGCTGAAGCGCGAAATCTGGAACGACGAAAACATCTTTGAGAAGCCGCTGCCGGAACCGAAGGTAGGCAAGCGGAAGAAAGAGGGCATCTTTTATACGCCGGACTACATCGTTCGGTACATCGTTGACAACACTCTGGGCGAGTATCTGCGGCGGAAAGAGGATGAACTCAAGGTCAAGCACCGACTCAAGGAAGATCTGACGCCGAAAGTCTATGAAGACCGCCAGCGCAAGGTTTACGTTGAGTACCAACATATCCTGCAGAACATCAAGGTTCTTGACCCTGCTTGCGGTAGCGGTGCCTTCCTTGTCTATGTCTTCAGCTACTTGCTGGCCGAGAACTTGCGCGTTGATGACATTCTTGAAATCGGCCTATACTCGCACGAAGATTTTGTACGAAATATCCTCAGCGACAACATTTTCGGTGTTGACGTCAACGAAGAATCAGTGGAGATCACCAAGCTGAGTCTCTGGCTCGCAACCGCCCAGAAGGGTAAGAAGCTGACGGCATTGGATGCCACGATCCGTAACGGCAACAGTCTCGTGGATGATCCAGCTGTGGTGGGCGACAAGGCTTTCGTTTGGGAAGAGCAGTTTCCTGAAGTGATGAAAAACGGCGGCTTCGACGTGATCGTCGGCAATCCGCCCTACGTCCGCTCACGCGACAACGTGCTCGACGAGATCGACGAATGGGTGCGAGCAAAGTACAACACCGTTCAGGAGAAAGTTAACCTCTACATGCTGTTCATGGAGCGGTCTCTCCAATTGCTAAAGGATGGAGGCTTTTTCGGCTTCGTGGTACCAAACTCCTGGCTGGGCATGGAGTCTGCACGCAAGCTTCGCGAGCTACTCCTGAAGGAAACGTCGTTGCACAGCTTCGTCAACTTGGTGGGTGAGAGCTTCCCCAAGATCAATGTCGAGACAGTGATTTTCACGCTGCAGAAGAAGCCACCGGAAGGAAACACGGTCAAGTTCCAAACCGTGTACGAGCAGCGTATCGAGAGTACTGACTACGAAGTCGTGCCGCAGGAGCGATGGCTGGGGACGCAAAAGCTCATTATCGACCTCAAGAGCAAGCAGGCTGAGCACAAACTGATGGACCGGCTTGACAAGCTTGAGCAAAGGTTCAAGGACAAGTACGAGCCGCGAGTCGGCTTGCAAGCCTACGAGACCGGAAGAGGCACCCCGGTTCAGTCGAAGGAAGATGTCGAGAACCACATTTACGACTACGACCACAAGTTTGACGATGACACCTACCGCTACTTGGCAGGCGGTGATGTTGGCCGTTACAAGCTGCTCTGGTCTGGCCTGTGGATGCGCTGGGGCGTGTGGCTCTCGCAGCCGAAGGAATTCAGATACTTCGACGGGCCGCGTGTGCTCATTCGCGAGATCAGCGGCGTGTACCCGCACGTGCTCAATGCGGTTTACACAGAAGAGACGTACCTCAACAACAAGAGCATCCTGAACCTTCTGCCGAAGGATGGAGGCTACTCGCTGAAATTCGCCGCCGCGCTCCTCAACTCTAAAGTGATGGGTTTCTACCACCAGAGGCGCGCATCGAAGGGCAACCGGACGCTGTTTCCCAAGATCGTCAACGATGACCTGAAGAACTACCCCCTGCCTAAAGCCTCGTCCGAGGTGCAGGACAAGATCGGCGCGCTGGTCGACGAGATGCAAGTGCAGCAGGCGAAGCTGCTTAGCGATTCCGCGAAGTTCAACGATCTGTTGAAGGCCGAATTCGGTAAGGGTCTCAAGAGCCGTCTTGTCGGCTGGTGGCGGCTGCCGTTCGATGAGTTCCTTCAGGTGATGGCTCTTAAAGGTTCCCTGAAGAAGAAGGACGAGTTGCGCGAGGTCTACGACAAGTACCAGGCCCTCTGCACCACGCATACCGAAGAGATACGGCGGCTGGACTCCGAGATCGACAAGGCGGTCTACGGGGTCTTCGGCCTGGACGACGACGAGATTGCGCTCGTAGAGACCAACACGTAGCCCGCGAGCCGTTTCGTCCTCGTTGGACCGCACGTTGCCGTCGCTGGCGGTACGAAGCACAGCACAAACATCTGTGGACGCGATGTGGACGCGGAGGGCTGGCTGGCCCCTGACACCTACTGTGTCCTGGCCACGAGACATCCCTGACCTGCCAGAACACTCGTGCCCCCAGTCGGACTCGAACCGACACTGGGCGGATTTTAAGTCCGCTGCCTCTGCCAATTGGGCTATGGGGGCTGTGCAGCTTAGAGCCTATTTCGCGCCTGCCGTCGGCTCCTTTTCTGGTCGATAGCCTTTACCAGCGCGTCAGCCACGCCGCTCAAATTTTCGTTGAGGAGATGGCGTGTCGGTCGAACGTAATCGCCGCTGTCGCGTGTCCATGGAGCCGTCGCACGAGGTTGACGTTAGCCGCCAGCGCTGACCGCCAGGGACGCGGTGGTGTGCCTCATCCGTGACTGCACTCTCAGTGGCTTCCACGTGGGATCCCGTTGTCTAGCAGAGCATTTACCTGAACCACCACCGAAGGATCGATCCCACCCGACCCCGCGTTTAACGATGCCCGATTCCGTGTCCGACCCTGGTCGTCATCGCTCGAGTTGGACGCTTGACATCAATGAGTGCGATGCAGATCGCGAGAACAGCCGTGGTTGCGACTTCCGTAATAAGTGGGGCGGAGTTGAGTAAGTGGCGGTCATAGATCGCGGGTATACCAAGCGAGTCCCTGACATCGCCGACGATCAGGCCCGGAAACGCCAAGCCCACAACGGCAGCGACAAAGGCGACCAGCGCGCATCCGCGCGCAATGAACCCGAGCCAGCGCAGCCGCGTCGCGCCGATGATCGTGGCAGCGGCCGTAACTGAGGCGATCAGGACAAACCATCCCGGAACACTGACGACGCGTACCTTTGTGCCGTCAAGGCCAGGGAATTGGCCGACGAACAGGCCGAGACCATTCCACCGCAGCAGCGGGTTGCCCATGTAGCCGAAATCGATCCACGGCAGCAACGTCAATCCGGCGGACGAGATGGCCGCGATAAGGGCCACTGCGATGAGGATCCCTTTGGTTCGCACGGCCGAACACTACTGCACCCCCAGCATCAATACCGCACCAAAGACACCTTGTGGTGCCCCAGCGCGACCGAGTCCGGATCAGTGGCATCGCGCCCCACCCTCGCACGCCGAATCCGCGATGTGCATCACGGACGAGGGTCGGCTAGGATGCGCGCGCGGCGCGCCTATTCCTAGGTTGCTGAGCTCGCGAAGGTGACATCTCTATGTCGCCCGACGGAAGCTTGTTAAAACTGCAAGCCTTCTCGTTAAGAAGCCGTAAACGGCTGTCACCCTGGCCCTTTCGATCCGGAATGTGGAGTCAGGGGTCGTTAGCCTTACCGCCAACGCACAGGGGCCGTTACGCGAACGCACAGGGTCGATTTACCGCCTGGGATAGACACTTTCGAACGACGAGGAGCAATAGATGTCGTTTCTGACAGCACTTCCTGAAGAGTTGCTCGCCGCACAAGCGCTGTTGGGGGGAATCACCAGTAACCTGACGGCGCAGAACTTGGGTGCTGCGGCTCCCACGACCACGATTCTTCCCGCAGCAGCTGATCCGGTGTCGGCGCAACAGGCTGCGATATTCGCGACTTTCGGATCGCAGTACCAGACGATCGCCGCCGAAGCTCAGACAATTCAAGAGCAGTATGTGAGCACCCTGGGCACCAGCTCGACCACCTACAGCGCAACGGAAGCCGCGAACGCCGCCCAAGCCGCTCTTCCTGGTGGCGGAGGCCCCCTCGACTTCCTCTCCTGGCTCCTCGGCGGACCCGTCCCGACCAGCGCGCCAGGTCTCGGCGGGGCGTTGGGCCTGTCCGGTAACTTCGCCAACATCCTCAACATCGGCGGCGGGAACTGGGCGTCTGCTGGATCTAACCTGCTTGGTCTTGGCAGTTTGCTGAATGCGCCTGAGGCCGATGCGGCTGCGGCCGCGGAGCTGGCCAACGCGACGTCGCCGGCCACGGCTGGGGTTGCGCCGGCCGGCGGCATGGCCGGTATGGGCGGCGCGATGCCGGTGGCCGCGGTGGGCCAGGCCACCATGGTGGGCAACAGGTTGTCAGTCCCGCCCAGTTGGGCCGGCACGGTCACTTCGGCAACCAGCTCTGCGACGGCCCTACAGACAGTCGGCTGGACCGCCGCTGCGCCACAGGCCGGCGCAGGGGCGATCGTCCCAGGCATGCCCGGAATGGTTACGGGCGCACGTAGCAGCGCCGGCTTCGGTGCCCCACGCTACGGCGTCAAGCCCATCGTCATGCCCAAGCCGACAGCCGTTTGAGAACCGGCGCCGACCATTCGCACATAGTCCACAACCAGCAAGTCGACAGAAACGGGATACAGAACGATGGTCTTGGATTTTGCGGCTATACCGCCTGAAGTCACTTCCGCCTTGATGTACGCCGGCGCGGGCGCGGGACCGCTCATGGCCGCCGCGACAGCTTGGCACAACCTGGCCGCCGAGCTGACCACCACTGCAACCCAGTGGGAGTCCATAATCGCCGCACTGACGACCGAGCAATGGACGGGAGCCGGATCGGCAGCGGCGGCAGCCGCCGCCCAGCCCATCGTGAGTTGGCTGACCACCACGGCGGGGGCCGCCGAGCAGGCGGGCGTCCAGGCCACCGCGTCGGCCGCCGCTTACGAAACGGCCTTTGCGGCCACGGTGCCCCCGCCGGTGATCGCCGCCAACAGGTCATTGCTGGCGACGCTCGTTGCGACGAACTTCCTGGGCATCAATACGCCCGCGATCATGGCAACCGAGCTCCACTACATCGAAATGTGGATTCAAGACGCCACGATGATGTACACCTACCAGGCAGCCTCATTGGCGGCCGGCGTCCTTCAACCGGTCATCCCGATGGCGCCGGCGACCAACCCGGCCGGCGAGGGCCTGCAAGCCGCGTCGGTCGCTCAGGCCAGCGCGTCCACGCCTGTGCAGGCGTTGGCGAATGCGGTCGCGGCTCCGGCAGCTCTCGCTACCCCGACCGACCTCATCAACTCGATCGACGGCTTCCTGGGCACCCCATCCGTTTTCAACGCCATCAACGGCGTGGTGAACACCGGTGCCTGGTTCACCTTCGCCGCCATCCCGAACGGGCTCGCGATGGGGAAAACAATGGGCACCGTCGCAGGGTTCACGCCCGCCGCCCTCGCCGACTCTGTTGCGCCCGTCGCCGGTGAGGCGGCGGTGGCGGAAGGGGCAATGGTGAGTTCGGTGATACCGACCGGCGGCTTGGGCGCGGCGGCGACGGCGAGCCTGGGCCAGGCGGGCACGGTCGGCGGATTGTCCGTGCCGGCCGGCTGGTCCGCCGCCACTCCGGCAAGCACCGTCGGCGCGACGGTTGCCGAAGGTAGCGGCTGGACCGCCGCCGCCGAGGAAGCCGCACCGGTTGCCGCAATGCCTGGCGGGCCGGGGATGGTCGCAGCGGGCAAGGGCGCCGGTGCCTACGCCTCCGGGCCGAGGTATGGCGTCAAGCCGATCGTCATGCCGAAGCAGGTCGTCGTCTGATTCGACAAGGGAGGACACGTCAGCCGTCTGAGCAGGCCGCACTGACTATTCAAGTGGTTTTCGCAACTTCGAGATAAGGAGACATTCATATGGCAACGCGCTTTATGACCGACCCGCACGCGATGCGGGCGATGGCGGGGCGTTTTGAAACCCACGCCCAGACAGTTGAGGACGAGGCCCGCCGCATGTGGGCGTCCTCGCAGAACATCTCGGGTGCGGGCTGGAGCGGTGCCGCCGAGGCAACCTCCTACGACACCATGGGTCAGATGAATCAGGCCTTCCGCAACATCGTGAACATGCTGCACGGTGTGCGCGACGGCTTGATCCGCGACGCCAACAACTACGAGCAGCAAGAGCAGGCGTCGCAGCAAATCCTCAGCAGCTAGCCCGAAACTTGTTGTCGCCCAAGACTTTGATAGGAGAACAGCGATATGACCATTAATTACCAGTTCGGCGATGTGGATGCCCACGGCGCCTTGATCCGTGCCCAGGCTGCCTCGCTGGAAGCCGAGCACCAGGCCATCATTCGCGATGTGCTTGCTGCCGGTGACTTCTGGGGCGGTGCCGGTTCGGTGGCCTGCCAGGAGTTCATCACCCAGTTGGGACGCAACTTCCAGGTGATCTACGAACAGGCCAACGCCCACGGCCAAAAGGTCCAAACGGCCAGCAGCAACATGGCCAGCACGGACAGCGCCGTCGGCTCCAGCTGGGCCTAGTTCGGTCGCCAAAGCCCCTGAATCCCTACGGATTCGGGGGCTTTCGCGTTTGAGCCTTGTCTCGCCCATCGCCACACCGGCCACTTCGGTACCAAAAGCGGGGCCATAAATGCGGGCCGGCCTCTCTAGAGACTGAGGTGGCTGATGTGACTGGTGTGCTTGCCGACGGGCACGGCACCGGTCTGATCAGCAGTGAAATTCCGTGCCCGGTCAAACCTCCGGCAGCATCGTGAAACCGATTGCGTAATAACGACATTCGCGCCCATGGCAACCATAGGCCGGTCGGCGGGCCGCACCGCTTGGCACGCGGACATTTGAGTACTCTATGAACTCGGTGACAACCGGATATGCGCTTGGAAGAATGAAAGCGATGACCGCAATAACGGGTTACGCGAGCAACCAGCGGCCACGCCAGGCCATCCTCGGGCAGTTGCCACGCATCTATCGAGCCGACGGGTCACCGATCCGTGTTTTGCTGGTTGATGACGAACCGGCGCTGACCAATCTGGTGAAGATGGCGTTGCACTACGAAGGCTGGGACGTCGAGATCGCCCACAACGGGCGCGACGCCATCGCCAAGTTCGACAAGGTCGCTCCGGACGTCCTGGTCCTCGACATCATGCTGCCCGACGTCGACGGCCTGCACATTCTGCGGCGGGTGCGCGAATCCGACGCTTACACCCCCACACTGTTCCTCACCGCCCGCGACTCGGTCATGGACCGGGTCACCGGCCTCACCGCCGGCGCCGACGACTACATGACCAAACCGTTCAGCCTCGAGGAGTTGGTCGCCCGACTGCGCGGTTTGCTACGACGGTCCAGCCAGCAGAGTCCGCCGGCCGGCGAGTCGCTCAAAGTCGGCGATCTGAAAGTCGACACCGCCAGCCGGGAAGTCACTCGCGCAGGCCAGCCGATATCGCTTTCCTCGACCGAGTTCGAGCTGCTTCGCTTCCTGATGCGCAACCCCCGCCGCGCCCTGAGCCGAACCGAGATCCTCGACCGCGTCTGGAACTACGACTTCGCCGGCCGCACCAGCATCGTCGATCTGTACATCTCGTACCTGAGAAAGAAGATCGACTCCGGCCGGGAGCCCATGATCCATACTGTGCGCGGTGTTGGATACATGCTGCGACCGCCCGAATAATTACTCGATGAGCGACGACCGGAACACTCCCCGGTGGCTTCCGCGTTCGCTGCGCCGCCAATTGCTGTTGGGCGTATTGCTCGTCGTCAGCGTCGTGTTGGTCGCCGTCGGCGTCGTCTCCGTGCTGACCCTCCGCGGCTATGTCACCACCATGAACGACGCGGAGGTGGCCAAATCCCTGCACGCCTTCACGCACTCATACGACCGCTACCGCAAGGGCGAACATTCCCCGGCGCACGCCACCACTCCCCCGGTGGCCGAGGCGCTGCTCGAGTTTCCCGGGCAAACCCCGGGCAATCTGATCGCCGTCCTGCACGACGGCGTCGTGGTCGGCTCTGCCGTGTTCTCCGAGGACGGGTCACGGCCGGCGCCGCCGGATGTCGTCCGCGCCATCCAAGCCCAGAAGTGGACCGACGGGCCACCGCACACCGAGAAGTTCGGCAGCCTGGGCTCCTACCGCGTCGACTGCAGCATCCAGGGATCCGACGTACTGGTTGTCGGGGTATCGCTGAACCTGGCCAAGCAGATCATCGCCCGCAAGAACATCACCACCACCATCCTGGTGTCGACCGCGCTGCTGATCACGGCGGGACTGACGATTTGGGTGGTCGGCTTCGCCCTGCGACCGCTGCAACGTGTCGCGGCGACCGCCGCGGAGGTCGCCGCGATGCCGCTCACCGGCGACGATCACCGCATCAGCACCAGAGTGCGGCCGCAAGACACCGACCCGGACAACGAAGTGGGAATCGTCGGACACACCCTGAATCGGTTGCTGGACAACGTCGATAGCGCGCTGGCGCATCGCGCCGAATCCGACCTGCGGATGCGGCAATTCATCACCGACGCCAGCCACGAACTGCGGACCCCACTCGCGTCAATTCAGGGGTACGCCGAACTGACCCGTCAAGACAGTTCGGCACTACCGCCGACCACCGAGTACGCGCTGGCCCGCATCGAGTCCGAAGCACGGCGCATGACGTCGCTGGTCGACCAACTGCTGCTGCTCTCCCGTCTGAGCGAGGGAGAAGATCTGCAGACCGAAGACGTCGACTTGGCTGACGTCGCCATGACGGCGGTGAACGACGCGGCGGTTGCAGCGCCAACACACAACTGGGTCAAAAACCTGCCCGACGAGCCCGTGTGGGTGCGCGGCGATCAAGACCGGCTACACCAACTCGTCAGCAACCTGCTCACCAATGCCCGGGTGCATACGCCGCCCGGCGTGACGGTAACCACCGCGATCACCCGCCACTATCACGACTCCGGCGCGCCGTTCGTCGAACTGACGGTCGAGGACGACGGGCCCGACATCGACCCCGAGATCCTCCCGCGGCTATTCCAGCGGTTCGTTCGCGCCGACAAGTCCCGGACCAACGGGTCGGGCAACGGACTCGGGCTGGCCATCGTCAGCTCGATTGTCAAGGCGCATCACGGCTCGGTGACCGCCGAGTCCGCCGGTGGCCGAACCGTCTTTCGGGTGCGGATTCCGCTGATCGACGACCCGGTCAAATCCCGTGCGTAGCCCCACGTTCGACGCGCCGGTGATTCGATTTCCGCGAAACCCGCGCGGCAAGCCGTAAAGAAACCGTTAAGGACGAATGCGCGGGGGCGGCCCGCGGCCTAGCCTCATCCGTGTCCTGCCGATTGGGTCAATGGTGCCCGCAAATCGATCGTCGATCGCACTGACGAAAGACAGCTATGTCCGTGGTGATTTATCTGTTGCTGACGGTGGCGGCCTTTGCCGCGCTCGGCGCCGTGTTGAACTTCGGATTGAAGTCACAGTTGTGAGCGCCGCCAACGTCGTTGGGCTTACCTTGTCCGTGCTGATCGCGCTGCTGCTCGGTGCTGCTCTGGTCTTCCCGGAGCGGTTCTAGTGAGCGCCAACACGGCGGGTGTGGTGTTCCTTACGCTGCTTGTGGTTGCGCTGGCGGCTGTACATGTGCCGTTGGGCGACTACATGTATCGCGTCTACAGCTCCCAAAAGCATTCGCGCACCGAACGTTTCATCTACCGACTGATCGGCGCCAACCCGGAGTCCGAGCAGACCTGGGTCACGTATGGCCGCAGCGTGGTGGCATTCTCGGCCGTCAGCGTGATCTTCCTGTTCATCCTGCAGCTGGTTCAGGACAAGTTGCCGCTGCATCTTTCGAACCCGGCGACCAAGATGACGCCGGCGCTGGCATGGAACACGGCCGTCAGCTTCGTCACAAATACCAACTGGCAGGCCTATTCCGGCGAATCCACTCAAGGCCATCTGGTGCAGATGGCCGGTTTGGCGGTGCAGAATTTCGTGTCTGCCGCCGTCGGCATGGCCGTCGCTGTTGCGCTGGTGCGTGGGTTTGCCCGCCACCGCACCAACGAACTCGGCAATTTCTGGGTGGACCTGGTGCGCGGGACACTGCGCATTCTGCTGCCGATGTCCGTTCTGGCTGCCGTGGTACTGGTGGCCGGCGGCGCCGTGCAAAACTTTCATCTCAACAACCAGGTGGTCACCACGCTGGCCGGTGGCCAACAAACCATCCCCGGTGGACCGGTCGCCAGCCAGGAAACGATAAAGCTGCTGGGCACCAACGGCGGCGGCTTCTACAACGCGAACTCCTCGCACCCGTTCGAAAACCCGACGGCGTGGACGAACTGGCTGGAGATCTTCCTGTTGCTGGTGATCGCGTTCTCGTTGCCCCGCACCTTCGGCCGCATGGTTGGCAGCAAGAAGCAAGGCTATGCGATTGCCGCCGTCGTCGGCGTAATGGCAGCCATCAGCGTCACATTCATGATGGTTTTCCAGTTGCAGCACCATGGCACCGTCCCGAGCGCGGTGGGCTCGACGATGGAGGGAGTCGAGCAGCGTTTCGGCGTGGCCGAATCCGCCGTCTTCGCCGACACGACCACGTTGACGTCAACCGGCGCAATCGATTCCGTGCACGACTCGTACAGCAGCCTGGGCGGCATGATGGCGATGTTCAACATGCAGCTGGGTGAGGTGGCGCCGGGCGGCACCGGTTCTGGCCTGTACGGCATCCTGATCCTTGCGGTCATCACGGTCTTCGTCGCGGGCTTGATGGTCGGCCGGACACCGGAGTACCTGGGCAAGAAGATCAACCCCCGCGAAATGAAGCTGGCTTCGGGCTATTTCCTGATCACGCCGCTCATCGTGCTGGTGGGCACCGCCGTCGCGATGGCGCTGCCAGGTGAGCGCGCGGGCATGGCCAATACCGGGCCGCACGGCTTGTCTGAAGTGCTTTACGCGTTCACCTCGGCGGCCAACAACAATGGCTCGGCGTTCGCCGGTCTTTCGGCCAATACCGTTTGGTACAACACGGCTTTGGGCCTGGCCATGCTGTTCGGTCGATTCCTGCCGATGATTCTGGTGCTGGCGCTGGCCGGCTCGCTGGCGCGTCAGGGTGCGACCCCCGAATCCAGCGGCACCCTGCCCACCCACAAGCCGCAATTCGTGGGTCTGCTGGTGGGTGTGACGGTCATCCTCGTCGCCCTGACGTTCCTGCCCGCGCTGGCGCTCGGCCCGCTCGCTGAAGGGATCCATTGAGTGGCGACCATTACCATGCGGCGTCGCGGCGGCCACTCACCCGGTGAAAAGCTGCAGGGCGGGTTGCTCGACCCACGCCTACTGCTGAAGTCACTACCCGACGCGCTGCGCAAGCTTGATCCGCGCACCCTGTGGCGCAACCCGGTGATGTTCATCGTGGAAATCGGCGCCGTATGGTCGACGGTGCTCGCATTCGGTGACGACAGCTGGTTCAGCTGGCTGACCGTGTTCTGGCTATGGCTCACAGTGCTTTTCGCCAACCTGGCCGAAGCGGTCGCGGAAGGGCGCGGCAAGGCTCAGGCCGACACGCTGCGCAAGTCGAAGGCCGATACCATCGCGCACCGGCTCAAGAACTGGTCGCCCGGCTATCTGGAAAGGGCCGGCGGCGCAACCGAAGACATCGCGGCGCCGCTGTTGGCGCAGGGTGACATCGTCGTGGTGGCCGCGGGCGAGGTGATTCCCGGCGACGGCGATGTGGTGGAAGGTATTGCCTCAGTGGACGAATCGGCCATCACCGGTGAGTCGGCGCCGGTGATCCGGGAGTCCGGCGGCGACCGCTCAGCGGTAACCGGCGGGACCACGGTGCTGTCGGATCGCATCGTCGTCAAGATCACCCAAAAGCCGGGTGAGAGCTTCGTCGACCGGATGATCGCACTCGTCGAAGGCGCGAATCGGCAGAAGACCCCCAACGAGATAGCGCTCAACATCCTGCTCGCCGCGCTGACCATCATCTTCGTGTTCGCGGTGGCGACGCTGCAGCCGTTGGCGATCTACTCCAAGGCCAACAACCCCGGTGTGCCGGACAGCCAGGCCCTGGACGGTAATGGGATCAGCGGCATCGTGCTGGTGTCCTTGCTGGTGTGCCTGATTCCCACCACCATTGGTGCGCTGCTGTCGGCGATCGGCATCGCCGGCATGGACCGACTGGTGCAACGCAACGTGCTGGCCATGTCCGGCCGCGCCGTCGAGGCCGCCGGTGACGTCAACACCTTGCTGCTGGACAAGACCGGAACGATCACGTTGGGCAATCGCCAAGCCTCGGAGTTCATCCCGATGCCCGGGCGGACGCACGGTGACCTGGCAGATGCCGCGCAACTATCCAGCCTCGCCGACGAAACCCCCGAGGGCCGTTCGGTCGTCGTCTACGCCAAAGAGGTCTACGGGCTGCGGGCTCGCACTCCCGGCGAGCTGGCCAACGCCTCCTGGGTGGAATTCAGTGCGGCGACTCGGATGTCGGGCGTCGACCTCGACGGACGCCAGCTGCGCAAGGGTGCCGCCAATTCGGTGGCCGAATGGGTGCGCGGTCACGGCGGCACCGTTCCTGCCGAACTCGGTGAGATTGTCGACGGCATCGCAGCCGCCGGGGGCACTCCACTTGTTGTGGGCCAAGTCATTTCGGTCGGCGACAGCGTGGCTAAAAGCGCAGACGTGCTTGGCGTGATCCACCTCAAGGACGTGGTGAAGCAGGGCATGCGCGGCCGGTTCGACGCGATGCGGCTGATGGGCATCCGGACCGTGATGATCACCGGCGATAATCCGTTGACCGCCAAGGCGATCGCCGAGGAGGCGGGAGTCGACGACTTCCTCGCCGAGGCAACGCCCGAGGACAAATTGATGCTCATCAAGCGGGAGCAGCAGGGTGGGCGCTTGGTCGCGATGACCGGCGACGGCACCAACGACGCCCCCGCGCTGGCTCAGGCCGACGTCGGCGTGGCGATGAACACCGGCACCTCGGCGGCCAAAGAGGCCGGCAACATGGTGGATCTGGATTCCGATCCGACTAAGCTCATCGAGATCGTCGAAATCGGTAAGCAGCTGTTGATCACCCGCGGCGCGTTGACCACGTTCTCCATCGCCAACGACATCGCC
Source organism: Mycobacterium sp. NGS66 (assembly GCF_059812225.1). Taxonomy (NCBI): domain Bacteria; kingdom Bacillati; phylum Actinomycetota; class Actinomycetes; order Mycobacteriales; family Mycobacteriaceae; genus Mycobacterium; species Mycobacterium sp. NGS66. Next base: position 16,216 of record NZ_JCALCG010000018.1, read on the forward strand.
AAGTACTTTGCGATCATCCCGGCCATGTTCGTGGCGCTGTTCCCCGGACTGGACCTGATCAACGTGATGCGGTTGCACAGCCCGCAGTCCGCGATCCTGTCGGCTGTGATCTTCAACGCGATCATCATCGTCGCGCTGATTCCGTTGGCGCTCAGAGGCGTTCGCTATACGCCCAGCAGGGCGTCCAAGCTGCTCAGCCGTAATCTCTACATCTACGGCCTGGGCGGCATCGTCGCCCCGTTCATCGGCATCAAGCTGATCGACTTGCTGGTTCAACTGCTCCCGGGGATGGCCTGAAATGAAAGTCACCAACACGGTTCGCCAACACTGGGCCGCGCTACGCGCGCTGCTCGTGCTGACCGTGATCCTCGGTTTCGGCTACCCACTGGTCATCTGGCTGGTCAGCCAGTTGCCGGGGCTGCACGACAAAGCCGAGGGCTCGATCCTCACCGCCGCGGGTAAACCGGTGGGCAGCAAGCTGATCGGCCAGTCGTTCACCGACGCGTCGGGCAACCCGCTGCCGCAATACTTCCAGAGCCGACCATCGGAAGCCGGCACCGGCTATGACCCGTTGTCGAGCGGTGGCAGCAACCTGGGGCCGGAAAGCGTCGTCGATATTCCGGCGGATCCGGCCAAGGTCGCCGCCGGGGCCAGCGCCACCGACGCCGGGTTCAAGCCGAGTCTGTTGACCAAGGTCTGTTCACGCAGTCTGGCCGTCGCTCAACTGGAAGGTTTGGGCAGGGAAGGCGGCGCGCGTCCGTTCTGCACCGGCGGCGGAGTGGGAGCGGTGTTGTCGGTGATCGGGCCCCGTGATCCGCGTGGCGGCGTCGTACACCCCACGCGGGTCGTCAGCGTCAACGAACCATGCGCCACGACACACCAGACGTTCGTGGACATTTACCAAGGCGTGCGGGTCGAATGCGCACGCTACGGCGAAGACTATGCGACCGGCCAGCTGGTGCCGATTCGCGGAGCCGCACCGGAAAATCCGCGAGTTCCAGCCGATGCGGTGACCGCCAGCGGCAGCGGCCTGGATCCGGATATCTCACCGGCCTACGCCGACATTCAGATCGCCCGGGTGGCCAAGGCGCGGCACGTGACACCCCAGCAGATTCGTGAAGTGGTGCAGGCCAGCCTGCACGGCGGGTCATTCGGCCAGCCGGCGGTCAATGTCCTGCAACTCAATCTGCAACTCGACCACCGCTATCCGGTCGCGAGCTAGCGTCGCGGGAGGATGATGGTTGACGTGACCGACGACGTCAGCCTGCGGGAGCAGCATCCCAAGCGCGGGGAGCTGCGCATCTACCTGGGCGCGGCCCCCGGCGTCGGCAAGACGTACGCGATGCTCGGAGAGGCGCACCGGCGCTTGGAACGTGGCACCGACCTGGTGGCGGCCGTCGTCGAGACGCATGGCCGACGCAAGACCGCTGAACTGCTGGAAGGCATCGAAGTCATTCCTCCGCGCTACATCGAATACCGCGGCAGCAACTTCCCCGAGCTCGACGTTCCAGCCGTGCTGGCGCGTCGCCCGCAGGTCGTGCTGGTCGACGAACTGGCCCACACCAACACCCCGGGCAGCAAGAACCAGAAGCGCTGGCAAGACGTCGAAGAGCTGCTGGACGCCGGTATCACAGTGATTTCGACGGTCAACATCCAACACCTGGAAAGCCTCAACGACGTCGTCGCGCAGATCACCGGCATCGAACAGCAGGAGACCATGCCGGATTCGATCGTGCGCGAGGCCTCGCAGGTCGAACTCATCGACATCACGCCGGAGGCATTGCGGCGCAGGCTATCCCACGGGAACGTCTACGCTCCGGAGCGGATCGACGCGGCGCTGTCGAACTACTTCCGCCGCGGAAACCTCACCGCGCTAAGGGAGTTGGCGCTGCTGTGGCTGGCCGATCAGGTCGATACCGCGCTGGCCAAGTACCGCGCGGAGAACAAGATCACCGATACCTGGGAGGCCCGCGAGCGGGTCGTGGTGGCCATCACCGGGGGGCCGGAGTCGGAGACGCTGGTGCGCCGGGCATCCCGGATCGCGTCGAAGTCCAGCGCCGAGCTGATGGTGGTGCACGTGATACGCGGCGACGGACTCGCCGGCCTCTCGGAGGCCCGGATGAGCAAAATCCGTGAGCTGGCGAACAGCCTGGATGCGTCGCTGCATACCGTAGTCGGTGACGACATACCCAGAGCGCTACTCGATTTCGCGCGTGAGATCAACGCCACCCAGCTGGTGATCGGCACCTCCCGGCGGTCGCGGTGGCCACGTTTGTTCGACGAGGCGATCGGTCCCACCATCGTCCAGTTGTCCGGCAAGATCGACGTGCACATCGTCACCCATGAGGAATCGCGACATGGCTTTCGGCTGGCGTCGCTGGCGCCCCGGGAGCGACGTGTCGCATCCTGGCTGGCTGCGTTCGCCGTCCCGTCGGTCATCTGCGCCGTCACGGTGACCCTGCTGGATCCCTATCTGAACACCGGCGGCGAGAGCGCGTTGTTCTTCGTCGGGGTGCTCCTGGTTGGTCTCTTGGGAGGCGTTGCGCCGGCGGCACTTTCGGCGGTGCTCTCCGGGCTGCTGCTGAATTACTACCTGATTGCTCCGCGGCACAGCTTCACCATCGCAGAACCCAACAGTGCCGTAACGGAATTGGTGCTGCTGCTGATCGCGGTAGCGGTCGCGGTCCTGGTCGACGGGGCGGCCAAGCGCACCCGCGAGGCTCGGCGCGCCTCGCAGGAAGCCGAGCTGCTGACCCTGTTCGCGGGCTCGGTGCTGCGCGGCGCCGATCTCGAGACGCTGCTGGAAAGGGTGCGCGAGACCTATTCCCAGCGGGCGGTCAGCATGCTGCGTGAACCCTCTGAGGAAGACCGCCGGGGTGGCAAGCACAAGGGCTACATCGTCGCCAGTGTGGGCAAAGACCCGTGCCTGACGGTTGATTCCGCGGACACCGCGATCGAGGTCGGCGATGACGAATTCTGGATGCTGATGGCCGGTAAGAAGCTGTCTGCCCGCGATCGCCGGGTGCTCAGCGCGGTGGCCCGGCAAGCCGCGGGCCTGGTCCGGCAGCGCGAATTGGCCGAAGAGGCCAGCCGTGCCGCCGCTATTGTGCAGGCCGACGAGCTGCGGCGCTCGCTGCTGTCGGCGGTCAGCCACGACCTGCGCACGCCGTTGGCGGCCGCCAAGGTCGCGGTGTCGAGCTTGCGCGCCGAGGACGTCGCGTTTTCCGCGGAAGACACCGCCGAATTGCTGGCGACCATCGAGGAATCCATCGATCAGCTCACCGCGCTGGTCGGTAACCTGCTCGATTCGTCGCGCCTGGCCGCCGGCGTGATTCGCCCCGATCTGCAACGGGTGTATCTGGAGGAAATCGTGCAGCGCGCCTTGGTCAGCATCGGCAAGGGCGCCACGGGTTTCAACCGATCCGCGATCGATCGCGTCAAGGTGGACGTCGGGGATGCCGTGGTGATGGCCGATGCCGGGCTGCTCGAACGGGTCTTCGCCAACCTGATCGACAACGCGCTGCGCTACGCGCCCAACTGCGTGGTCCGGGTGAACGCGGGACAGGTGGGCGATCGCATTCTGATCAATGTCATCGACGAAGGTCCCGGGATTCCGCACGGGGCCGAGGATCAAATCTTCGAGGCTTTCCAGCGATTGGGTGATCACGACAACACCATGGGTGTCGGCCTGGGAATGTCCGTCGCGCGTGGTTTCGTAGAAGCCATGGGCGGCACGATCCAGGCCGGCGATACGCCTGGCGGTGGACTGACCGTGGTGGTGGATCTCGCCGCGCCGTGTCGAGGCGGTTTGTGATGACCCGGGTTCTGGTGATCGACGACGAGCCGCACATTTTGCGTGCGCTGAAAATCAACCTGTCCGTGCGGGGTTACGAGGTCATCACCGCGTCGACGGGTGCAGGCGCCCTGCGCGCGGCCGCCGAGCACCGACCGGACGTGGTAATCCTCGACCTAGGTCTGCCCGACATCTCGGGCATCGAGGTGCTCGGAGGGCTGCGCGGCTGGTTGTCGGCACCGGTGATTGTGTTGTCGGCGCGCACCGACTCCTCGGATAAAGTCGGGGCGTTGGATGCCGGCGCCGACGACTATGTGACGAAACCGTTTGGCATGGACGAGTTCTTGGCGCGGCTGCGCGCCGCGGTGCGACGCAACACCGCGGCGTCCGAAGTGGAGCAGCCGATTGTCGAAACAGACGCATTCACAGTGGATCTCGCTGCCAAGAAGGTGACGCGACGGGGCGCCGAGGTGCATCTGACGCCCACCGAGTGGGGCATGCTCGAGGTGCTGGTGCGTAATCGGGGCAAGCTGGTTGGCCGCGAAGAGCTGCTCAAGGAGGTGTGGGGCCCGGCATATGCGACCGAAACCCATTACCTGCGGGTGTATTTGGCGCAGTTGCGGCGCAAGCTCGAGGATGACCCGTCGCATCCAAAGCATCTGCTGACCGAATCGGGCATGGGTTATCGGTTTGAGGCATAGGTGCCTTCTGGGCGCGCCTCGAGTCACACCTGTCACTCCAGCCTCGGCTGAGGAGTTGTGTGTCTTTTGCCCGACTCAGAGCGACAACACTTGTCCGCTCATGTCGCGGGCCTTTTCGCGAAGGGCAAGAACCCGCTGGAGAATCCGATGTTCGGTGCCGCGCGGGACGTACGCCGGACCATATCGACCCCGTCTCGGCCGATGCACTCGCCCTCGTCCGATCTCCCAACGTAGGGCGTCCGAGATGGCCTTCGAAGCGCGGCCGCGCACGGAAAAGCCATGCCAATGCAGCACATCGATCATCTCGTCGATGGTCGCCGGTCCGTTCTGGGACAGATACAGCGTCAGCACATACCGCAGCTCGATTCCGCTTATACAAAGACCCATGCATGAACCGTCGCATGGCTGTATCACATCCGCCATTCACTGTGCATCTACGGCCTTCAGTGTGTAACCACGGCGTCCAGTGTGTAACCACGGCGGCCCCAAGGCCGAAATCGCGCCCTGCTTACACTCTCAAAGCCGTTGATTCACAATGGAATGTCGGCGAGCGGTCAGGTGGCATGCGTGTCGCAGAAGTTGTCGCTGCGAGGCGGGCAAAAATGTATACACTCTTCTTTCCGATACGCATGTGACGAACGCGACTCAACCAACGATCGACAGCGCGATCCCGTCCAAAATGTCATGTTCGCTCACCGTCAGCTCGTCGATACCCGCCCGCTCCTGCAGTTCGCGCGCCAGCTCTTCCACCACGATTGCACCCCCGCCGATCACGTCGGCCCGGCCTTCGTGCATCGGCGGCAGCGCGGCGCGCTGAGACCGGGTCATGCCGATCAGCCCGTCGCAGACGGCCAGCAGATCACCCATGGCGACCCGCGAAAGATGGATGGCCGCAGCGTCATACGCCTTCATATTCTGCGCCAGCGCGGACAGTGTGGTCATGGTACCGGCGAGCCCGACCCAAGTGCGGGCCCCTTCGACGGGCACCGTCTGCAGCGCGATGTCAAGCCGTTCACGAACCACCCGCCGTGCCGCGGCGACTTCCTCAGGTGTGGGTGGGTCCGAGTGCAAACACCGCTCGGTCAGTCGCACGCAGCCGATGTCGGCCGAATAGCTTGCCACCACCCGCGATTCGCCGAGCACGATCTCCGTCGAGCCGCCACCCAGGTCGACGACGACGAAAGGTGCACCGGCGCTGTCCAATTCGTCGACCGCCCCATGGAACGACAACGACGCCTCGTCGCTGCCGCTGATCACTTCGGCGACCGCGCCCGGGATGACCGCGCCCAACACATCGGCCGTCATCGCGAAGAAGTCGTCGCGATTGCTGACATCGCGAGCGGCCGACGTGGCCACCATCCTCACCCTTTCCACGCGGTGCGCCGCGAGCAGTGCGGCGTAGTCGGTCAACGCGGCCCGGGTTCGGGCCAGCGCATCCGGTGCGAACTGGCCCGTCGCGTCGACCCCTTGCCCCAACCGGACAATCCGCGTTTCGCGATGCACATCGCGCAGCAGACCGCCGTCGAAGTCGGCGATCAACAGCCGAATCGAGTTGGTGCCGCAGTCAATTGCGGCGACCCGGGTCAGGGCCAATTCAGCACCTCCGCTGTTCCCGGCTCGGCGGACAATATCGCCAACGCCTCGTCGCCGAGTGGATTCACTCCTGGCCCCTTGGCCAGCGAATGCGCGATCAGCACGTGCAGGCACTTGACCCGGTCGGGCATGCCACCGGCGGAGACGGCGGTGCCCAACGGCTCGATCGCGTCGCGCTCGGCCAGATAAGACTCGTGAGCACGCCGATACGCGGCGGCCAGTTCGGCGTCTCGGCGCAGCCGCTCGGTCATCTCCCGCATCAGTCCGCTCGTCTCCAGCCGGCTCGCAGCCGCGGTGAGGACGGGATGCGTCAGGTAATACAACGTCGGAAACGGCGTGCCGTCGGGAAGTTTCGGCGCGGTCTTCACCACGGCGGGCTGGCCATCGGCGCAGCGGTAGGAGATCTCGAGCACGCCCCGAGGCTCGCGACCGAGCTGACGCGCCACCGCCTCCAGGTCGGCCCGATCAACCACCGGGCGACGTGGGCTTCGGAAGTCCCGGTGGCCCAGGCTCTGTGGACGGAACCGGCGGGCCGGCGCTGGGAGGCAAGTGTGGCGCATCGGCAATCGTGTGCCACAGCGAGGTGTACCAGGGGTTGTTGCCAACCGGTTTCGGTGTGTCGGGCCCCGGCTGCGGAGACAGGGTGGCGGTCGCGGGAACTTGGACTTGGAACGGGATGTCCCCCGGCTTCACAAAACCCAGACGCTCGCGGGCCTGCGCCGCGATATAGGCGGGGTCGGCGAGCTTGTCCTTGCGCTGTTGCAGCTCGCCGATCTGTTGGCGCAGTGCGGCTTCGGTCGCGGCCAGCTGATTCATCTCCGTCTGCTGCTGAAAGTAGGTGCGTACCGGGCCGGCGATGGTCAGCGTGAGCACGCAGACGACGATCGCCAGGATCGCAGCCCGTCGCGCAGTGAAGCCCAGCCGCTGCTCGGACCGCTGTTCCACCGATTCGGTGATCGACTGCTTGATGGGTTCGATGACTTGCTCACGCAGGGAAGCGCTGCCGTGCTGGTTCTGCGCGGGTTTGGCCGGCTTGGCTGTGCGACGGGCCCGGGCCGAGTCGCCTGCTTTCCCTGGGCGCGAGCCCGGGGAGCGACGTTTCCCGTTGGCAGCCAAGCTAATTCACCCTACTTCGAGTCCAGGGCGAATCGCGGAAAGGCGAGATCACCCGCATAGCGGGCGGCGTCGCCGAGCGCCTCTTCGATACGCAACAGCTGATTGTATTTGGCGACGCGCTCGCTGCGAGCGGGAGCACCGGTCTTGATCTGCCCGCTGCCGACCGCAACTGACAGGTCGGCGATCGTCGTGTCTTCCGTCTCGCCGCTGCGATGGCTCATCATCGTGCGATATCCGCTGTGGTGGGCCAATGCGACGGCGTCCAGTGTCTCGGTCAGGGTGCCGATCTGATTCACCTTGACCAGCAACGCGTTTGCCACACCCTTTTCGATGCCTTCTTCGAGGCGTTCGGGATTGGTGACGAAGATGTCGTCGCCGACGATTTGCACCCGGTCGCCGATGGCGGCCGTCAAAGCGGCCCAACCATCCCAATCGTCTTCGGACAGCGGGTCTTCGATAGACACCAGGGGGTACGAGCCGAGCAGGCCGGCGTAGAACTCGGCCATCTGCTCGGCGCTGCGGGTTGCGCCCTCGAATTTGTAGCCGGAGCCTTCGGTGAAGAACTCGGTGGCCGCGGCGTCCAATGCCAGGGCCACGTCGGTCCCCAACTTGAAGCCAGCCGCCTCGATGGCGCGGCCGATCATGTCCAGCGCAGCGGTGGTGCCGGCGACATCCGGGGCGAAGCCGCCCTCGTCGCCCAGGCCGGTGGACAGTCCTTCCTTCTTCAGCACCGACTTGAGCGAGTGATACACCTCGGCGCCCCAGCGCAGCGCTTCGGCGAAGCTGGGGGCACCGATCGGGGCCACCATGAACTCCTGGATGTCGACGGCGGTGTCGGCGTGCGCGCCGCCGTTGAGGATGTTCATCATCGGCACCGGCAGGATGTGCGCGTTGGGGCCGCCGATGTAGCGGAACAGCGGCAGCTCGGCGGAATCCGCGGCGGCCTTGGCGACGGCCAGGGAAACGCCCAGAATCGCGTTCCCGCCCAACCGCGACTTGTCCGGCGTGCCGTCCAAATCCACCAGCGCCTGGTCGACGAGGCGCTGATCGTCGGCGTTGAGTCCGATCACCGCGGGGGCGATCTCGTCCAGAACGGCTTGCACGGCATTTTTCACGCCCTTGCCGCCGTAACGGTCACCGCCGTCGCGCAACTCGACGGCCTCGTGCTCCCCGGTCGAGGCGCCCGACGGCACCGCTGCCCGGGCAAATGTTCCGTCGATCAGAGCCACCTCGACCTCGACCGTCGGGTTGCCGCGGGAATCGAGGATCTCGCGGGCACCGACCTGCTCGATTATCGGCACTGGCTTCTCCTTTGCGTGCTAGCTCTCTGAAAGGCCCCCGGCAGCCCTTAGCGTACGGCCTGGGTCAGCGATTCATCCTGCTACAGCGGGTGGTGGGCGGCGTAGGCGGTCGCCCAGTCCCGCACCGCCCGCGCGTAGACGCCCGAGTTGTTGTAGGCCCGCAGCGCCGTGATCCACCCCTTCGGCGTCGCGAGATCCTTCCCGCGCCAACACAAATATCCCGCCGCCGAGAGTGCGGCATCTTCAATGTTGTCCGCGCTGACCACCCCGTCGTTGTTGGCGTCGACGCCGTACAACCGCCACGTCTCCGGAATGAACTGCATCGGCCCCATTGCGCGCGCCACCCCGCTTCCGTCCGAGGGACCGTCGTCGACGATCCGCAGGGTGCCGCCGGTTCCGTCGAGGTGGACACCCCGGATCGGAGGAGTCACGTCCCCGTTGGGGGCTAGCGTCGCGCCCCGGTAGGTGCCGTGATGGCTCTCCACCTGCCCGATGCCGGCCAGCGTGGTCCAGGCGATGCGGCACTTGGGGTTTTCGACCTCGGCCACCCGCGCGGCGTAGGCGTACGCCTCAAGGGCGACGACCGGTATTTCCAGCACCGGCGCGCGCTTTTCCGCCCACTCACGCAATTGGTCCGCGGGTCGGCCGCTGGCGTAGGTGTCCACCGGCGGAACCGGATCCCCGGACGGCGGCGGCACCCCGTCGGGGATGAAAAGGCTGAGGTGCCAGGTGCAACTGGACGCCAAAAGCATGGCGGTCGCACCGATAACGGCGACCGCCCGCAACCAACGTCTCGGCGACACAGTGCTTACTTTGGGTTCCTTGGCTTCCCGCGCATTTCGTCTTGCTTCCGTTTTTGGCGCTAGACCATCGTCCCACGCGATCGTCGGCAACCCCGTTTCCACAGGCCGCCACGGCGAGAATTTCGGCAATTACCGACGGCCTTTACGCTTCTTGGACCCGCCGCCAGACGCCTTGGACTTCTCGGCTTCCTCGACTTCTCCCGCAGAGTCCTCGGTGGCTTCCTCGACTTTCATGGACGGTGCAGCGGACGGCCAGTACGCGCGCCATTCGTCCTCGGTGACCACGCCCAGCGGGGCCACGTCGAATTCCTCGGCAACGTCGTCCCCGCGACGCGCGGCGGCAATGGACCGCTCCACGCGGCGTACCGTGTCGGCGAATTCCAAAACCGCGGTGCGCAGCGCGTTTTCCGCATCGACCTGGGTTGACACCGAAATCGTGGTGATATCGGCGGGAATCAGATCGGCGGGCAGGCCGGCGTTTTCGACTCGCTCAATCACCTTCTGCGCCAACGCCAATGCCGGCTGGCCGGTGTGCACGTCGTCCATCACCGATAGACGTGGCTTTTCGGCGGCCTTGCGCTCTTCCCACTGAGCCAACTGCGCTTCAAGCGAAATGGGATTTCCAGCAAGCACTTCCGGCACCCGGTTGCCCAGCTTCCGGATCAGGGTGGTTGCAACGTCGTCGATAGTGAAGGGCAGTTGCGGCGCGTCCTCGGCGATTCGGGCATGAAACAACACCTGCAGCAAAACATCGCCCAGCTCTTCGCGCAGCTGATCGGCGTTGCCGCTGCGGACCGCGTCCAACAGCTCGTAGGTCTCCTCGAGCAGGTACCTGCGTAACGAGTCGTGGGTTTGCTCGCTCTCCCATGGTCCGGAGATGCGTAGCTTGTCCATCAACGCGACTGCGTCGACCAGCCGTTCGCCCCGCGGCGTCTCCGGCGCGGAAATGAGCCGTGCCCCGGCGGCCAATCGCGCGGTGACGGCGGGGTGGGTGGGATCGGACGACACCAACACCGGTGCTGGGGCTTCGGGGTCTCCGGAGTGCACCGGGCGCGCGGCGGGCAGCGACCAAGGCACCGCGACGGGCATCTCCTCGGTGTACTGCACCTCGCCGCTGAGGAATTCGATGGCCTCGACGGGCACCAGCGACGGGCGGCGTGGGTCGCACAAGACGACGATCATGTGCGCTCCTCACTCGAATTCGCTGCCGGGCCCGTTATACCAATCTCCTGCTGCGGTTTGCCTTGAAGGGCGGTCACCAAGTCCGCGACCAGCTGCAGCAATTCCACATCGCGCAGGCGCGGCGCCCCGACACCCCCCGACCGCGGAATGGGCACCTGGACCGTGGACGTGGTGGCGCGATAGTGCGCCCCCGGATGCATGCGCTTCAGACGCACCTGGGCCGAATCGGGCAAATTCATCGGCGACAACCGCACCGTCGCCGCCGACGGCGCCGAAACCTCGGTGATGCCGGCGGCACGGCACAGCAGCCGTAACCGCGCCACCGCGACCAGCCGCCGGGCGGGTTCGGGCAGCGGGCCGTAGCGGTCGGTGAGCTCGTCGACCACAGCGGCCACGGCCGCGTCGTCACCGGCGGAGGCGAGGCGACGGTAGCCCTCCAGCCGCAGCCGGTCGCTGGCGATGTAATCCGGCGGCAGGTGCGCGTCGACGGGCAGGTCGATGCGCACATCCTTGGGCTCCTCGGCGGTGGTTACCGTCTTCCCGTCGGCGGCCGCCCGGTACGCCTCTACGGCCTCGCCCACCAGCCGCACGTATAGGTCGAATCCCACACCGGCAACGTGTCCGGATTGCTCGACGCCGAGCACGTTGCCCGCGCCGCGGATTTCGAGGTCCTTCAACGCGACCGCCATTCCCGCGCCCAGTTCGTTGTTCTGCGCGATGGTCGCCAACCGGTCGTAGGCGGTTTCGGTCAGCGGGGCGTGCGGCGGATAGAGGAAGTAGGCGTACCCACGTTCGCGACTGCGCCCCACCCGGCCACGCAGCTGATGGAGCTGGGACAGCCCGAACGTGTCGGCCCGCTCGACAATCAGGGTGTTGGCGTTGGAGATGTCCAGGCCGGTCTCGACGATCGTGGTGCACACCAGAATGTCGTAGTCGCGGTTCCAGAACCCCTGCACGGTACGTTCGAGCAGCTCCTCGGGCATTTGCCCGTGCGCGACGACCACCCGCGCCTCCGGCACCAGATCGCGCACCCGCGCGGCGGTCTGGTCGATGGAGCTAACCCGGTTGTGCACGTAGAAGGCCTGCCCGTCACGCAGCAGCTCACGCCGTAGCGCGGCGGCGACCTGCTTGTCGTCGTGCGGCCCGACATAGGTCAGCACCGGATAGCGGTCTTCGGGCGGCGTCAGGATCGTCGACATCTCACGGATCCCGGCCAGGCTCATTTCCAGCGTGCGCGGGATCGGAGTGGCACTCATGGTCAGCACGTCGACATGGGTGCGCAGCGACTTGATGTGCTCCTTGTGCTCGACGCCGAAGCGCTGCTCCTCGTCGACCACGACCAGGCCGAGATCCTTCCAGCGCACCCCGGTCTGCAGCAGCCGGTGGGTTCCGATCACGATGTCCACCGACCCGTCGGCCATGCCGTCGAGCACCGCGCGCGACTCCGTCGTGTCGGTGAACCGGGACAGCCCCTTGACGACCACCGGGAAGCCGGCCATCCGCTCGCGGAACGTCTCCAAGTGCTGGTCGGCCAACAGCGTCGTGGGTACCAGCACGGCGACCTGTTTGCCGTCCTGGACCGCCTTGAACGCCGCTCGCACCGCGATCTCGGTCTTGCCGTAGCCGACGTCGCCGCAGATCACCCGGTCCATCGGAACCGGCTTCTCCATGTCCGCCTTGACCTCGGTGATGGCGGTGAGCTGGTCGACGGTCTCGGTGAAACCGAAGGCGTCCTCCATCTCGGCCTGCCACGGTGTGTCCGGACTGAACGCGTGGCCGGGGCTGGCCTGCCGCTTGGCGTACAGCGACACCAACTCGCCGGCGATCTCGCGGACCGCCGAACGGGCCTTGGTCTTGGTGTTGGCCCAGTCGCTGCCGCCGAGCCGGCTCAGCGCCGGCGCCTGACCACCGACGTAGCGGGAGAGCTGGTCCAGCGAGTCCATGGGGACGTAGAGCTTGTCGGACCCGCCGCCACGCTTGCTGGACGCGTACTCGAGCACCAGGTATTCGCGGCGCGCACCACTGACCGTGCGTTCGACCATCTCCACGAACCGCCCGATGCCGTGCTGGTCGTGCACCACCAGGTCGCCGGCCGTCAGCGCCAGCGGGTCGACGGTGTTGCGCCGCTTGGCCGCCAGTCGCTTGCCGTCGACGTTCGTAACCCTGCTGCCGGTCAGGTCGGTCTCGGTGATGATCACCAGGTTGGCGCTCGGCACTATCACGCCGTCGTGCAGCGGCCCCTTGAGCACCCCGACCACGCCCGGTTTCGGCGCGGCGCCGCATTCCAGCATGGCGGCGGGCGTGTCGGATTCGGCCAGCCGCTCCACGACGCGGTGCGCCGTCCCGGTCCCGGGCGCGACCACCGCGGCGTAGCCGCCGGTCGAGACGTGCCCGCGCAGCATCGCGAAGATGGCGTCGATGTCCTGCTGATGGCCCCGCGCAGACGGCGCCGCCCGAACGTCTAGCTCGATTGCCGCCTCGTCGGACAGCTGGCTCAGCGTCCACCACGGATGACCGGAGCCGGCCGCGGCGACGCGAACCTCGTCCAGCTCGGCAAACCCCGACCCGCCGAGCTGTCCGACGTCCAGCGGCGCTTGGTCATCTCGGGAACCCATTGCTGCGACCGACCACGACGCTTCCAGAAATTCGCGCCCGGTCTTGATCAGGTCGGCGGCGCGGGTGCGCACCTTCTCCGGGTCGCACACCAGCACCGGTGTGCCGTCGGGTAGCTGATCGGTCAGCAGCGCATGGTCGTCCGGCTTCAGCACGGGCAACAGCGCTTCCATGCCGTCGACGGGGATGCCCTCGGCCAGCTTGGTCAGCATGTCCGTGAGGGTGCCGGTGATCGCGCCCTCGTCGGCGGGGTGCCGTTCGGCCAGCGCGGCGGCGCGGGCCCGGACGTCGTCGGTGAGCAGCAGTTCCCGGCAGGCGACGGCGACCAGCGTCTCGACCGCGATGTCCGGGATCGACCGCTGGTCTGCGACGGAGAACATCCGCATCTCGCTGACCTCGTCGCCCCAGAATTCGACGCGGACCGGGTGTTCGGCGGTCGGCGGGAATACGTCCAGGATTCCGCCGCGTACCGCGAACTCGCCGCGTCGGCCCACCATGTCCACCCGGGTATAGGCCAGGTCGACCAGCCTGGCGATCACCTCTTCGAATCCGATCTCGGCACCGACGGTCAGGCTGACCGGTTCTATCAGGCCAACTTGCGGGGTCATCGGCTGCAGCAGTGACCGCACCGGTGTGACCACGACGCGCAGGGGCGGTCCCAGCCGGTCGTCGTCGGGATGAGCCAACCGTCGCAGCACCATGAGTCGGGTGCCGACGGTGTCGACGCCAGGTGAGAGCCGCTCGTGCGGCAGCGTCTCCCAGGACGGAAACACCGCCACCGCATCGCCGAACACGCCCCGCAGTTCGGCGGTCAGGTCGTCGGCTTCCCGGCCGGTGGCGGTGACCACCAGTAGCGGGCCCTGCCGCGCCAGCGCGCAGGCCGCGAAAAGGCGCGCGCTGGCCGGTCCGACCAGCGTCAATTCGTCGGGTCGATCGGAGGCGCGCGCGATGAGCTGCTGGAATGTCGGCGCGGTCAGCGCCAATTCGACGAGCCCCGCGATCGGGGTATCTGGGCTAGCAGGCCCCGGTGCGGTCATGATGCATCCCATTCTAGGGGCGGCAAAGACCGTCAATTTCGGGCCGGGCAGCGTCAAGAAACCGTAAGGAAAGCGTGCTACGCCCCCGGCTGCGCGCAGGTTGAATGCATGACGTTGCTGGACATGGATGTCGCCGACGCCTTCGGCGCCCCCACCTATGTGATCGACGAAAACGACTTCCGGCAGCGTGCGCGCCGCTGTCGCAAGAGCCTGCGCGGCTTTGAGGTGGTGCATGCCGGCAAGTCGCTGCTGAGCCCGGCGGTGGCCCGCTGGGCGCGCGAAGAGGGCCTGGGCATCGACGTCTGCTCAGCCGCCGAGCTGGCGGTCGCCCTGGCCGGCGGCATAGATCCGGCCCGCATCATCCTGCACGCCGAAGTCTTGTCGCCCGAGGAAATGCGCGCGGCGGTGGCCGTCGGGTTAGGGCGCATCGTCGTCGATTCGGGCATCGACATCGCCTACCTCGCCGGCCGGGCGAAGCGGCGCCAGCGGGTGCTGGTGCGGGTGACCCCGGACGTGGACCTTTATGGCCACCGCGCGGTCACACGTGTTCTGGCGCACCCCACCCTCGACCTGATCGGGCTGCATTGCCACATCGGCTCGCAGGTCACCGAACCGGGGCGGTACGGCGCGACGATTCACCGGCTGATCGCCGCCATGGCGGACATCCGGGCCAGGCATGGCGTCATCCTGACCGAACTGGACCTCGGTGACGCGAAGCTCAGCCTGGATCAGCTGGCCGCGGTTATCGAGGACGCCCTCGACGAAGCGTGCGCCGCCGAGCATTTCCCTCGGCCGGCCGTCGCAGTCGAGGCCGGTTAGCTACTCGTCTTGGAGATGCGGATCGGCCTCGAGATGCGTCAGGCCGTTCCACATCAGGTTGACCAGGTGCGCGGCGACGACTTCTTTCTTGGGCTCCCGAGTATCGAGCCACCATTGCGCCGTCATCGACACCGAGCCGACCAACGCCTGCGCGTACAGCGGTGCCAGGTCGGGGTCGAGGCCCCGGCGGGCGAAGTCACCGGCCAGGATGGAGCTGACCTGGCTGACGGCATCGTTGAGCAGGCTGGAATAGGTGCCCGAGCTGATCGAGGCCGGCGAGTCGCGGATCATGATCCGGAAGCCGTCGGTGCGCTCCTCGACGTAGGTGAGCAACGCCAGCGCCACCCGCTCGACCCGTACCCGGGACCGGTTGTTGGTCAGCGACGACGTGATGCCGTCCAGCAGCGCCGACATCTCCCGGTCGACGACCACCGCATACAGGCCCTCTTTGCCGCCGAAATGCTCGTAGACGACGGGCTTGGACACGTTGGCCCGCTGCGCGATCTCCTCGATGGATGTGCCGTCATAGCCCCGTTCGGCGAACAAGGAGCGTGCGATGCCGATGAGTTGGAGCCGGCGTTCGCTCCCCGTCATCCGCGCGCGGGGAGCACGCACTTCCTTCTCGGGTGCTGCCACGTCAACCAGGGTATCGGTTTGTGCGCTGCGTCTTGACCCGTTCACCGCGGCGTTGAGCCTGCGGCTATGGCGCGGTCCACTCGACATTCCTCGCCCTGGCCGCAGGCTCAGCGCCGACATTTCATACTCGACTAAAGTCTTTGAGGGCGCAGCCCGCCGTTGATAGGCAATCCGTCGTGGTGTAATCGGCAGCACCTCTGATTTTGGTTCAGATAGTTCAGGTTCGAGTCCTGGCGACGGAGCTCCATATCGACCCGCGAGCGCGCGTGAAATGCCACGCTTAACGGCGTGTCGGCGTACAAACATGCACCCTCGCGACCGAAGGAGACTCTATGACTGACACCGCGGTCGTGGTCTTGGCGGCGGGGCCCGGTACCCGGATGCGATCGAACACCCCGAAGGTGCTGCACACCCTGGGCGGGCGCAGCATGCTGTCGCATTCGCTGCACACCATGACGAAGCTGGCACCGCAGCATCTGGTGGTGGTGCTCGGCCATGACCATCAGCGGATTTCCCCGCTGGTCGCCGAGCTGGCCGACACCCTGGGGCGCGGCATCGAGGTCGCGCTGCAGGACAAACCGCTGGGCACCGGGCATGCCGTGCTGTGCGGCCTGTCGGCGCTGCCCGCTGACTACAGCGGCATTGTCGTCGTCGCCGCGGGCGACACCCCGCTGCTAGACGCCGACACGCTGGCCGATCTGATCGCCACCCACACCGCTACATCGGCCGCCGTGACGGTGCTGACCACGACGTTGGACGATCCGCACGGTTACGGCCGCATCCTGCGCACCCAGGACGACGAGGTGATGGCGATCGTCGAGCAAACCGACGCCACAGCCTCACAGCGAGGCATCCGCGAGGTCAACACCGGCGTCTACGCCTTCGACATCGCCCCGCTGCGGTCCGCGTTGAGCCGACTGAGCTCCAACAACGCCCAGCAGGAGCTCTACCTGACCGACGTCATCGCCATCCTGCGCCGCGACGGCCAGACCGTCAGCGCGCGGCACGTCGACGACAGTGCCCTGGTGGCCGGAGTCAACAACCGCGTGCAGCTGGCCGAGTTGGGCGCCGAGCTGAACCGCCGCATCGTGGCCGCCCATCAGCTGGCCGGGGTCACCGTCGTCGATCCGGCCACCACCTGGATCGACGTCGACGTGACGATCGGCCGCGACACCACCGTCCACCCCGGAACCCAGCTACACGGGCGGACCCAGATCGGCGGTGGCTGCGTCGTCGGCCCCGACACCACGCTCACCGACGTCACCGTGGGTGACGGCGCGACGGTGTGCCGGACGCACGGAAGCGAATCGTCGATCGGCGACGGCGCGACCGTCGGGCCGTACACCTATCTGCGGCCCGGCACCGTGCTGGGGGCCGACGGAAAGCTGGGCGCGTTCGTCGAGGCGAAGAACTCCACCATCGGCGCCGGCACCAAGGTGCCGCACCTGACCTACGTCGGTGACGCCGACATCGGCGAGCACAGCAACATCGGCGCATCCAGCGTCTTCGTCAACTACGACGGCATCACCAAGCGACGCACCACCATCGGCTCGCACGTGCGTACCGGGTCGGACACCATGTTCGTGGCCCCGGTGACCGTCGGCGACGGCGCATACACCGGCGCCGGCACGGTCGTCCGCGAAGACGTCCCGCCGGGCGCGCTGGCGGTCTCGGCCGGCCCGCAACGCAACATCGAGAACTGGGTGCAGCGCAAAAGGCCGGGAACTCCCGCGGCCCAAGCCGCAGAGCGCGCAGCTCAACGGTCCGATTCCGAACAGAAACCCTGAGTTCGTTTCCTGGCTACCCGGCAATTTTCGGTACTCTTCGCTACGTACCATGGGTAGTCCGCCTTGATCTCGATCGATCCCGAACGCGCGAGGGCAGCACGTTGAGCCACGACTGGACCGATAATCGCAAAAATCTGATGCTGTTCAGCGGCCGCGCGCATCCAGAGCTGGCCGAGCAGGTCGCCAAAGAGCTCGACGTCCACGTCACCGCTCAAACGGCGCGCGAATTCGCCAACGGCGAGATCTTCGTGCGCTTCCACGAGTCGGTGCGTGGCTGCGACGCCTTCGTGCTGCAGTCCAATCCAGCGCCCGTCAACCGGTGGTTGATGGAACAGCTGATCATGATCGACGCCCTCAAGCGGGGCAGCGCCAAGCGGATCACCGCCGTGCTGCCGTTCTACCCCTATGCCCGTCAGGACAAGAAACACCGCGGCCGCGAACCCATCTCCGCGCGGCTGGTCGCCGACCTGCTCAAGACCGCGGGCGCCGACCGGATCGTGACAGTGGACCTGCACACCGACCAGATTCAGGGCTTCTTCGACGGACCCGTCGACCACATGCGTGCGCAGAACCTGCTGACCGGCTACATCAAGGACAACTATCCCGACGGCAACATGGTGGTGGTCTCCCCCGACTCCGGCCGGGTGCGCATCGCCGAGAAGTGGGCCGACTCGTTGGGTGGTGTTCCGCTGGCTTTCATTCACAAGACCCGTGACCCCCGGGTGCCCAACCAGGTGGTGTCCAACCGCGTGGTCGGTGAGGTCGCCGGACGCACCTGTGTGCTGATCGACGACATGATCGACACCGGCGGCACCATCGCCGGCGCGGTAAAGCTGCTGCACGACGACGGCGCCGGTGACGTGATCATTGCCGCCACCCACGGTGTGCTGTCCGAACCGGCCGCCGAGCGGTTGGCCGGTTGCGGAGCGCGTGAGGTGATCGTGACGAACACCTTGCCGATCGGCGAGGAGAAGCGGTTCCCGCAGCTGACGGTGTTGTCGATTGCGCCGCTGCTGGCCAGCACCATTCGCGCTGTTTTCGAAAATGGCTCAGTCACAGGGCTTTTCGACGGGGACGCCTAGATGGGTTCTGGTTCGGGTTCGGGCGGCACCGTCATCTACCACAATCCCAAATGCAGCACCTCCCGCAAGACGCTGGACTTGTTGCGGGACAACGGTATTGAGCCTTCGGTAGTCCAATACCTGAAGACACCGCCGTCGCGGGACGAGCTGGTCCGCATGATCCGTGCCGCCGGGATCGACGTTCGCGCCGCGGTACGCAAGCGTGAACCCTTGTACGCAGAGCTTGGGCTCGCGGACGCCAGCGACGACGAGCTGCTCGATGCGATGGCCGAGCATCCGATTTTGATCGAGCGACCGTTTGTCGTCACGCCGAAAGGCACTCGGTTGGCCCGGCCGATCGACGCCGTCCGCGAGATTCTGTGAAGCGCTTTGCGGCCGCGGTCGTGCTGACCGCGTTGGGGGCGGTCGCTTGCGGGCCGAAATCCCCCGATTTTCAGTCGGTGTTGTCGACGACGAGCAGCACGGCTGTGACCACGACCACCACCACCGGCAAGCCGGTTCCCCTTTCCGAATATCTGCAAAGCGTGGGCGTCAACGGCGAGCCGGTGCCACCGGGCGACCTGCCCGACCTCACCGTGTCCATCCCCACCCCGCCGGGTTGGGGGCCGCACGGCGATCCGAACGCGCACCCGAACGCGGTGATGCTCGCCAAGGGCGACAACTTCCCGGCGGCCCTGCTGGTGGTGTTCAAGCTGCGCGGAACCTTCGATCCCGCCGAAGCGATCAAGCACGCCAATGCCGATCTGCCCGAAGGCTTTCACCAACTGAACGCCTCGACGGCGCCCTTCAACGGCTTTCCCTCGTCGATGATCGAGGGCAGCTACGACGCGCGCAGCGGACGCATGCACAGCTGGAACCGGATCGTCTTGCCGACGGGCTCGACGGGCGAGCGATACATGGTCCAGCTGACGATCACCAGCATGGCCGAGGAAGCGGTCAAGCAGAGCGACGATATCGAGGCCATCATCAAGGGATTCGTCGTCGCGAAGAAATAACGTCCACCGCGAAAATGCAACTAGCTACACGTTTCTCGAGTAAGGCCGTCGGTAGTTGCAATTTCGCGACGGCTCCAAGGGTAGCGCCGGCATCTCCGCGTGTTGGCTCATGGCAGCCAGCATCGCCACCGCAACCTATGCAAAACATCCGCCAGAGCGCGCAGATACCCTCCGCAGGCCCGCGTAGGGTGCCACGATATCGAGGTGACCGATGGTCCACCGATCGAAGAATTGCTGGATCGTGCGGTCGCTGCGATCAATCGCGGTGACCGCGCCGCCGCGACCGCGCTTGCGGCCCAGGTGCTGGCTGCTGACAGCGCCAACGCCGACGCCGAAGACCTATTGGCCGTGCCAGGCAATCCTGGTGAGCTCCGGCGATTGACCATCTTCTTTGCCGACTTGGTGGATTCGACGGTGTTGTCGACTCGGGTGGAGCCCGAGACCTATCGCCTGCTGGTGGGTCGCTATCGCGAGCAGGTACTGCGTGCCGTGAATCGCTACGAGGGTCACGTCGGCTCAACCAAAGGCGACGGATTGCTCGCGGTGTTCGGCCATCCGATCGCCCACGAGGATGATGTGCGCCGCGCGATACAGGCGGGCCTCGAAATCACCCGCGAAGTAGCCAAACTCAGTGAACAGGCCCGCCGCCGCTTCGGAATCGACATCAACGTCAGGATCGGGGTGCATCGCGGCCTGGTGTATCTGGATACCGTCCAGGACGACGTTTACGGGCTGGCCGCCAACCTGGCGGCACGCGTCTGCGGTCTGGCCCCGCCGGGCGCGGTCGTGATTTCTGACGCCGTCGAGACGTTGGTACGCAACAACTTCGAGTTGGAGGCTCGGCCGGCAGCGCTGGTCAAGGGCGTCGAGGATCCCATTACGCACTACCGCGTGGTGGCCGAGCGCGCGTCGGCGCCAAATGCGGGTCACGGTCCATTGGTTGGACGTGACGCCGAGCTGACGTACCTGCAACAGTCTTGGGAGCAGGCGAAAGCCGGAACATTGGGCACTCCGGGGTTGGTGTTCCGGGGCGAGCCCGGGATAGGGAAGTCCCGGCTGGTTGCGGCTGCTGTCGAATTGGCCGACGGGGCCGTGGTCCTGGAGTTGGCCGGGTCGCCGTTTCACACCGACGCGGGCCTGTACCCGGTACGCACGTTGTTGGAGCATCGCTGCGGCATCGCCCGCAGTACCGACCACGCTCAACGACTGCGGTTGCTGGACAACGAAATTCGCGCCCGCGGCCTGGATCCGCAGAGCACGGTGCCACTGTTGGCGCCGGTGCTGGGCATCGATACCGGCTACCAGCAGGTGGCTGCGGAGGGCCGGAAACTCTACGAGCTGATCGCGCAGGCGGTGCACACCTATCTGCTGACCTGCGTCGGCGACGGTCCCGGGCTGGTGGTGGCCGAGGATGTGCATTGGTTCGATCCGTCGACGCGCGAGGTGCTCAGCGCGCTGCTCGGCTCGGCCGGGGGTCGGCTGCTCGTGGTGATCACCGGGCGTCCCGGTAATTGGCTGCCCGCCGGGTGGCCGCACCAGCTGTTCGAACTGACGCCATTGACCGACGAGCAGACCGACATGTTGATCACGGCGCTTGATCCGAACCTCAGCGCAGATGAACGGACGGCCGTGGCCCGACGCTGCGACGGGGTGCCGTTCTATATCGAGCAGGTCGTCAACGGCGTAGGCCAGGCGGGGGTGCCGGAAAGGTTGTACGAGCCGTTGTTCGCCCGGCTCCGCGCCAGCCCCAAAGTGGTGCCGGTGCTCGAGGCGGCGGCCGTCATTGGCCGCCACGTCGACCGGGCTCTGTTGTGCTCGGTGGTCGAACTCGCAGACGATGAGGTTGACGACGTCATCGGCGAGCTGGAAGAAGCCTCGGTACTCGAGTGGTGGGGTGCCGATACCTGGCGGTTTCGCCATGAACTACTCCGCGAGGTCGCCGCCGAACTGGCGCCTCCCAGTGTGCGCCGATCGCTGCACGCCAAGGTGGCCGACGCGCTGACCGAAAGCGCGGACCCGGATTGGCAGCTGATCGCGGGGCACAACGAGACCGCCCAACGGTTCAGCGAGGCCGCGGCGGCCTTTCAGCAGGCAGCGGAGGGTGCGCGGCTTCGCGGCGCACTTGCGGAGGCGCGTACCTACCTGAGCCGGGCCATCGAACAACTCGACCGTGCCACGCCGAGCCCTGACCGCGACAGGCTCGAAATGGGACTACGCCTGGAAAGGGGGCGCCTCGCCGGAGCCACCGAAGGCTATCAAAGTCGCTCTGCCGCAGTGGATTACGAGAGGTGTCTACAGCTGGCCGGCACCGACCTTCGCGACGAGGAACTTTTCGCTACGTTGGCCGCGCTGGCCGGCTACTACGTCTCGCGCGCCGATCTCGACCGCGTGGCACAGGTGCTCGAGTCGCTGCGTGCCGGCGTCGAGCACGGCCGGGACTGGTTCGCTCCGGTGATCGAGGCCTACCGGGGGCTGGTGATGCTGCTGCGCGGCGAATACGACTCCGCTACCAGCCTTCTCCAACGGGCCATCGCCGGTTTGGCCGACATGGACCAGAACAGCGTCTATCTGCACGAGCCAGGCTGGTATGTGGCCAACGAACCGCTGACGTATGCCCACACCCATCTCGCGTTTGCCCGCTGCATGGGTGGTGATTTGATCGGCGCCGAAAGCGAGCTGGCCCAGGCCGCGTACCGAAGCGAGCAGCTCGGATTCCCGGCTGGCCCATACACCGCCTGCTACGCGCAGTTGATCGAGATCGCGATGCGATTCGAAGCCGGCCAGGTCGAGACCGTCGCAAGTATGGCTGCCGAGCTGACTGCTCTCGGTGAGCGGCACGGCTTCGAGGTATGGCGGCTGGTGGGTGTCACCTGCCAGACCGCAGCCCGCGGCCTGGCGGCGCTCGATGCCGGCGATCAGGCCGGTCTGCGCAGTCACATCGCGACCCTGACGTCGCTGCTCGACTCCTTCCGAACCTTCGAGGCGCATTTGTTCGTCACCGGATTCGACGTAATCCTGGGCCGGCTGTTGATCGGCGCCGGTCAACCCGGGGCGGCACGCGAGCGCCTTGAGTTGGGACTGTCGTTGGCTTCGCGCACCGGGATGCGCTGCTATGACGCCGAGCTGCTGCGGCTACGCGCGCAGACGTGGGACGACGAGGCCGCCCGCCGGGCTGACATCGGCGCCGCGCTCGAACTGGCCCGGCGCCAGGGCGCGCGATTGTTCGAGTTGCGCTGCGCGCTGGATGATTACGAGCTTCGCGGTGAGGAAGCAACTTCCGCGGTCGCCAACGCCTTGACGCGCATACCTCGTGACTTTTCATGGCCGGAACTTGCCCGGGCGCCAATAGTTTGAGCGGGGCGCGCAACTTGCCGTCGGCGGCTCGCGAAATTACGACCCCGTTCCGCGCAGATCTACGCGCTGGCGCGGATGGTCTTGGGCTGGTTCCGCCGGATAGTCGACGCCATGACGATCCAGACCGCACTCGAGTGCCCGAACGTTTTCGAAGCCGGGCTGCCCAGCATCGCCTACGACCACCTCACCGATCCTGAGGAAGCGCACGGCGTCCTCGCCGACGCCCGCGCGCAAGCCCCGATCGCGATCGGCCCCTATGGCCCCGAGCTGTTGAGCTACGAGCTGGTCCGCGCGGTGTTGCGCGACAACCGATTCGTCACCGCCCACGCCATGGGGCTGGCGGCGCGCGGCGTCACGTCAGGTCCGCTGTGGGACCGGGCAGTCAACAACATCCTGGGCATGGACGGGGTTGCGCATCACCGCCTGCGTCGACTCGTCTCAAAGGCGTTCTCACCGCGGGCCGCCAAACGGCTGCGCACCCTGACCGTCGAAGTCATCACCGGACTTGTCGAGCCGTTCACTCGCGTCGGCCACTGCGACGTCGTCGCCGATATCGCCAAGGGATTTCCCACCCAGATCATCTGTGCGCTGCTGGGCGCGCCCGCCGAGGATTGGCCGCTGTTCTCGGACTGGACCGACGACATCAAGAAGTTTCTCGAGGCCGGCGTCGCCGACGACGCCCCGCTGATCGAAGCGGCGTGGAATGAACTCGACGCCTACTTGGAGGACCTGATCGACCGTCGGCGCTCCTCACTTACCGACGACCTGATCTCCGATCTCATCCGCGCCGAAGAGGACGGCGACCGGCTCACCCACGACGAAATGCTCATGCTGTGCGCGACCTTGCTCGGCGCAGGTACCGATACCACTCGCCACCAGCTGGCCGCGGCGGTGCAAACCCTCTGCGCCCACCCGGCCCAATGGGCGATGGTTGCCCGTCATCCGGAATTGGCGGCCGATGCGGTCCATGAGCTAATGCGTTACAGCCCAATCATTTTCGGCACTATCCGGGAAGCGGCCGAGGACGTCGAGCTGGCCGGGGTGCGCATTCCCGCCGGCACGCTGGTACTCGCCAACACCGCCTCGGCCAACCGCGACCCGGAGGCCTACGACGACCCGAACCGTGTTGACGTCACGCGGGCCAACCCGGCGGCTATCCTCAACTTCGGCGGCGGAGTGCACTACTGTCTCGGCGCTCACCTCGCGCGGCTGGAGTTGACGGAAGCCCTTCGGGTCATCACGGCGCGGATGCCCAACGCCCGCGTCGCTGGCCCGGTTCCATGGAGAGCCATGAACGGAATCACCGGACCCCTGTCCGTGCCCTTGGAGTTCGACACCATTTAGGCTTCCCAGCCATGGCCGACTGGACCGCTGCCGACTTGCCGTCATTCGCCGGGCGCACCGTTATCATCACCGGCGCCAACAGTGGGCTCGGGGCGGTGACGGCGCGCGAGCTGGCGCGCGTGGGCGCCAAGATCGTCATGGCCGTCCGCAATACGGAAAAGGGCGACGCCGCCGCGCGCCAAATAACCGGCCAAGTCGAGGTGCGTCGACTCGACCTGCAGGACCTGGCATCGGTGCGACAGTTCGCCGAAGGCGTCGATAAGGCCGACATCCTGGTCAACAACGCCGGCATCATGGCCGCCCCGTACGCCCTGACCGCCGACGGCTTCGAGAGCCAGATCGGCACCAATCATCTCGGTCATTTCGCGTTGACCAACCTGCTGCTGCCCAAGCTGTCCGACCGGGTGGTGACGGTGTCGTCGATGGCGCACTGGCCCGGCCGCATCCGTCTCGACGACCTCCACTGGAAAAGCCGCCGGTATTCGGCGTGGTTGGCCTACAGCCAGTCCAAGCTCGCCAACCTGCTGTTCACCAGCGAGCTGCAGCGCCGCCTCGATGCCGTCGGTTCGCCGCTGCGCGCGCTGGCAGCCCACCCCGGCTACTCGCACACCAACCTGCAGGGCGCCTCGGGCCGCAAGCTCTCCGACACGATCGTCTCGGCGGCCACTCGGATAGTCGCCACCGACGCGGATTTCGGCGCTCGGCAAACGCTGTACGCGGCGTCGCAAGACCTGCCGGGTGACACGTACGTCGGGCCCCGGTTCGGCTACGTCGGGCCAACACAACCGGTCGGACGCAGCCGGGCGGCTCGAGACCTGGCTATGGCCCACGCTCTCTGGCAGGTGTCCGAGCAGCTCACGGGCACCAAGTTTCCGTTCTGAGCCGCACGCGAGCTGCGCGAGCCTGCGGCCAGGGCGACGAAATCGGCGAGGCAGTAGCCCTGGATGCAGGCTCGACGCCACCAGCGCAGGCTCGGCAGCAACTGTGACAGAAGTGACAACGGGCAACTCGCAATTTCCGCTCCCACCCGCGCATGCGCTAACCTGACCAGGCGTCACGGCGAGGGTGGCAGGCCAAGCAGCCAGCACCGTTATCGACGGAGACCGACATATTGTCGCGATCCTGGCCGTGGTCACCGGACACATAGGAGCGACACGATGGCAAAGTCAGCAGTCAACCAACTCGCCGTCAAGTTACGTAGCGAGACCGGCAAGGGCGCGTCCCGACGGGCCCGGCGCGACGGCAAGATTCCCGCTGTCCTCTACGGTCACGGCGCCGATCCGCAGCATCTGGAACTGCCGGGTCACGACTTCGCCGCCGTGCTGCGGCACTCCGGCACCAACGCGGTACTGACCCTCGACATCGAAGGCAAAGAACAGCTGGCGCTGACCAAAGCGCTCGACATCCACCCGATCCGGCGCACCATCCAGCACGCCGACCTGTTGGTCGTGCGTCGCGGCGAAAAAGTGACCGTCGAGGTCAACGTGGTCATCGAGGGCGAGGCCGGACCCGACACGCTGGTCACCCAGGAGACCAGCGCCATCGAGATCGAGGCCGAGGCGCTGTCGATTCCCGAGCAGTTGACCGTCTCCGTCGAGGGCGCCGAGCCGGGAACCCAGTTCACCGCCGGGCAGATCACCCTGCCGGCAGGCGTCAACCTGATTTCCGACCCCGACTTGCTGGTGGTCAACGTGGTGAACGCGCCGACGGCTGAGGATCTCGAGGAAGAGGGCGCGGGCGAGGAAGCCGAGGCCGCAGAGGGTGCCGAGGGCGCCGAAGAAGAGGCCGGCGAAGCCGCGGAAACCTCTGCGGACGAGTCCGAGTAGACCCCGCGGAGACAAAAGTGGCCGAACCCCAATTGGTGGTCGGCTTGGGGAACCCGGGAGAGAACTACGCCCGAACGCGGCACAATCTGGGGTTCATGGTCGCCGACCTGCTGGCAGCACGCCTGGGTGCAAAATTCAAGGCGCACAGGCGTTCCGGCGCCGAGGTCCTGACGGGCCGGCTGGCGGGGCGCTCGGTGGTGCTGGCCAAGCCCCGCTGCTACATGAACGAGTCGGGCCGCCAAATCGGCCCGCTGGCAAAGTTCTACTCCGTCCCGCCGGCCGACATCATCGTCGTTCACGACGAGCTCGACCTCGAGTTCGGTTCCATCCGGCTCAAGTTCGGCGGCGGCGAAGGCGGGCACAACGGGGTGCGCTCGGTGGCGTCTGCGCTGGGTACCAAGGACTTTCAGCGGGTACGCATCGGGATCGGCCGCCCGCCTGGACGCAAAGACCCGGCCGCCTTCGTCCTAGAGAACTTCACCGCCGCCGAACGCGCTGACGTCCCAACCATCTGCGAGCAGGCGGCCGACGCCACCGAGTTGCTCATCGAGCTCGGGCTGGAACCCGCGCAAAACCGCGTCCACGCCTGGTAATGCCGAGCAGACGCAAAATCCCCCATTTCGGCACGAAATCGGGGGATTTTGCGTCTGTTCGCCCTACTTAGGTGACCAGCATCAGGGAGTTGGACCGGCGCAGCTTGCCCGACGGGGTCTTCGGGATGGTTCCCGGACCCAGCACCACCACGTTGCGGGGCCGCACGTCGACCTCGGCGAGCACCTCGTGCGCCACCTGGTGCTCGATGCGCCGCACCTCGGCCGGGTCTTCGAAAGCGTTCGACTCGACCGCTACGGCAAACGTCTCGCGGGAATGTCCGGCGTCGAGCCGCACGGCCACCGCGCAACCCGGACGGACACCCTCGACCCGGCCGGCGGCCCGCTCGATGTCGGTCGGGTAGATGTTCCGGCCGGCCATGATGATGACGTCTTTGACGCGGCCACACACCACGACGTGACCGTTCTCCATCAAATAGCCGAGGTCACCGGTGTCGTACCAGCCGTGTTGGTCTTGCGCCGGCAGGAATCCGCCCATCGTGATGTAGCCGGGGGTCACCGACTCACCGCGCAACTCGATCACCCCGACCCCGCGGTGCGGCAGGATGTTGCCGTCGTCGTCGACGATGCGGGCCTCGATGCCCTGCAGCAGCGGCCCCAGTGAGGCCAGCCGGCGGGTGTTGCCCTTGGTGGCCGGCACCGCCCGACGCAGGGCGGCCAGCAGGTCGGCGTCGACCTCGTCGACGACCAGGCCGGCGCCGCACTCGGAGAACGCCACCGCGAGCGTGATCTCGGCCATCCCGTATGCCGGCAGGATCGCTCCGGGGTTCAGGCCGAACGGCCTACCGGCGTCGACCAAATCCTCGACGTCTGCAGGCTCCACCGGCTCTGCACCCGACAGCGCGAAGCGCAGCGTCGACAGGTCGAATTGCCCCGGCTTGGCCTGCTTGCGCAGCCGCTTGGCGAACAACGAGTACGCGAAGTTGGGGGCCGCCGTCATCGTGCCCTGGTACTTGTCGATCAGCTTGGCCCACAGCAGCGTGTCCCGCATGAAGTCCATCGGGGTGACCTTGACCAGCTCGCCACCGAAGTACATCGGCACGGTCAGGAAGCCGATCATGCCCATGTCGTGGAACAGCGGCAGCCAGCTGACCATAACGTCGGTCTCGGCGTTGTACTCGGCGCTGATGAACATCGCCTCGAGATTGGCGAACAGGTTGCGGTGCGTGATCTGGACGGCCTTGGGCGAGCCGGTCGAGCCCGACGTCAACTGCATCAGCGCCAAGTCGTCCTCGCCGACCTCGATGGGGTCGATCGGCTCCGACGCCAGCAGCTGCTCAACGGTCAACACGGTGATGCCACGCTCCTGCAGCACCGGCGCGGCGGCCAGGAAGGGCTCGGAGACGACCACGGCCTTGGCCTCGATCATGTCGACGACGGTCGTGGTGTCCTCGGCCCAGATCGCCAGGTCGGTGCGGGGGGTGGGCTGGTGCAGCATGGTCAGGCTGGCGCCGCGCATCCACAGGCCCTGGGCAGTCGGCGCGATTTCGACCGGCGCACCCGCGAGCACACCGACCCCGTCGCCGCGTCCGATGCCGGCCGCCGCCAATCCACCGGCGATCCGTCGCGCGCGCTCGTGCACCTCGCCCCAGGTGTGCCGGACCGGGGTGTGTGGCTCGCCGGTCACCATGCCCTTGGTGGTCTCGCGCGCGTTGCGGAACATCTTCTCGGTAAATCTGCTCACAACCAACTCCTCGGTTCCGGCACTTTTCCCAAGGTCCGGGATCTCATGCTCCGCCTGCCGAGCTCCACATTCTCGCAGGCGCGCGCACACATTTCGGGCGCGGTTATGTCTCGAAACAATGCTGAGCCGACGAACGCAAGCGCGGACCGCCCAGCGGAGCACACTTGCCGATCGTCATTCGTCACCGCGGGATATCTTAAGCTCCTCTTAAGGAACTGCCAAACTATGACGCGAGGTGAGTGCTAACTCACACGCCGATCATCTGGAATCCGCGGGCGCGGGCACCACCCGGGCGCCGGCCACCGGCCCGGTGGCCACCCGAACGCTGCGGCAGACACCCGCCCCGGACAACTGGGTACCGACGTCGATCGCCGACGCCTCGGAGGCGCACAGGAACGCGCAGGTCGGTCCCGACCCGGAAACGATGCCGGCCAGCGCGCCCGCCTCCACGCCCGCCCGTAACGCCCGCCGCAGCGTCGGGTCCAGGCTGACCGCGGCCGCTTGCATCTCGTTGCCCAACAGCGGTGCCAATTGTTCTGGATCCCCGGCAGCCAAGGCCGCCAGCACCGGGCCCGGTTCGTCGAGTCGGGGCGGATCGCCGGCAGCGCGCAGGCGGTCCAGCTCGGCGTACACCGCCGACGTGAGCAACTCGCTGTCGGCAAAGGCCAGCACCCAGTGGAACGTGTTACGGGACAGCACGGTGGCCAGCTCCTCGCCGCGGCCGGTACCCAAGGCGGTACCGCCGTGCAGCGCGAACGGCACGTCGCTGCCCAACCGCGTCGCGAGCGTGCGCAGGTCGCGACGGGGCAGCGCGAGTTCCCACAGCGCGTTCATGCCGACCAGCACCGCCGCCGCGTCCGCGCTGCCGCCTGCCATCCCGCCAGCGACCGGGATGGCTTTGTCGATCATGATCGACACGTCGGGCGCGCGGCCGACGTGTTCGGCCATCAGCTCGGCCGCCTGCCAGGCCAGGTTGCGTTCGTCGGTGGGCAACGTGTCGGCGCCTTCGCCGACGATTTCCAGCGACAGCACGTCGGCGTTGCGCACGGTCACCTGGTCGACCAGCGAGACGGCATGGAAAACGGTCGTCAGCTCGTGATAGCCGTCCTCGCGACGATCGCCGACCGCCAGGTAGAGGTTCACCTTGCCGGGCACCCGCACGGTCGCCGACCCGGTGGGCACCCACAGCTCAGCGGTGTTGCCCTCAGACATCGATTTCCCGGAGGCCGGCCACCGCAGCAGACTATCGCTGCCGGCAACGGAGCCACACGCGACGGGCCGAAAGGCCGCGGGGGGTTACCCGGCCGCGGCGGCGTTGTCGGATCGCTGCAGGAGCCGGACGAAGTCGTCGATGGACAGTGTCTCGCCGCGGCGAGCCGGGTCGATGCTGGCGGCGAGCAGTCGAGTCGCCGACTCGTTGCCCGAGCCGGCCCACTGGGCGAAAGCATTGCGAGATGTCTTGCGCCGCTGCGCAAACGCAATATCCACCAGCTCGAACACTCCGCGGCGGAAGGCTTCGTCAGCGGGCCACGGGGAGGTCGTATACCGGTCGATGCGCACCAGCCCGGAGTACACCCGCGGGATCGGCCAGAACACCGTCGGCGACACCGTCCCACAGCGACGCACCCGGCCGAAGAATCGCACTTTGACGCTGGGCACGCCGTATTCCTTGCCGCCCGGCTCGGCGGCCAGGCGCTCGGCGACCTCGGCCTGCACCATCACCGTCACGGTGCGGATGGACGGGAACTCCGCCAGCAGATGCAACAACGCCGGCACCGCGACGTTGTACGGCAGATTGGCGACTACCGCTGTCGGCGGCTCGGCAGCCAGATCGTCACGGCGCAGCGTCAGCACGTCCCGGTTCAGCACCGTCAGCCGCTGGATTTCGCTGTGCGAGTGCTCCGCGACGGTCTGCGGCAGTCGCTCGGCCAATACCGGGTCGACTTCGACCGCGGTGACGGTGGCGCCGCGGTCCAGCAACGCCAGCGTGAGCGAACCGAAGCCGGGCCCGACTTCCAGCACTACGTCGGAGCGGCCGATCCCGGCGGTCGACACCACGCGTCGCACCGTGTTGGCGTCATGGACGAAGTTTTGTCCGAGCGATTTTCGTGGCCGGAATTCGAGTTCTCTGGCCAGCCGCCTGATCTCGGTGCGCCCGAGCAGCCGGATGGTCAGTGTGCGCCAGCCCGTCCGCTGCACACCGGCCAGGCGCCCCAGCCCTGGCGCTGCTGCGTCACCTGAGCGATGGCGATCTGCTCCTCACGGGTGGCCAGGTCGGCGCGCGGGGCGAATTGCAGC
This sequence comes from Mycobacterium sp. NGS66, assembly GCF_059812225.1. NCBI lineage: Bacteria > Bacillati > Actinomycetota > Actinomycetes > Mycobacteriales > Mycobacteriaceae > Mycobacterium > Mycobacterium sp. NGS66. The sequence goes on from NZ_JCALCG010000018.1 coordinate 46,791, forward strand.
CCGCCGTTGCGTTCCCAGGTGCCCTGGTCGAATTGCACACCGCCGTAATACCCGTTACCGGTGTTGATCGCCCAGTTTCCGCCTGCCTCGCAGCTGGCGATGGCGTCCCAGATATCCCCGTTGGATATCGGCGGTAATTCCGTGCCGGGCTTGGTCCCGATCCGCACCACCGCTTCGCGGGCCGGCGTCACCACCACGTTGGCGACGGGCAGCCGACCGGTCTCCACGCCGTTGACCAGGGCCACCGCGAAGGTCACATCCTGCACCCCCGGGCTGCCGGGGTCTTCGACGATCTGCCGACTGGCATTGAGCTCCGGGTCCTCGATGCGACGAGAGCTCGGCGGCAGCGGGACGCGCTCGGTCACCCGCTGGATGCGGTGCCGGGTCACCTGAATTTCCATACCGTCGACGATCGGCGACGTCGCGTTGGGCACCACCTCGTCGCTGTCCTGCAGCGCTGCGCCGGCGGCATTCAACAGCCCGGCCACATTCGGTGCCGGCAGGTGCACCGTGCGCACCGCGCCGGCATCGTTGATCTTCACGGTCTTCGCGCTGACCACCGGCAGGGCCATGCCGCTCAACGGAACCCGGCTGCCGCGCGAGGCGGCGGCCGGGGCGGTGTCGGTCATCGCGAGCTGGGCAAGTGCCTCGTCGACGGTCGATGCCGTGGTCCAGACCTGCCGGGACTGTTGGCCGTCCAGTGAGATCTGCAGCGGCCGGCTGCGTCTCAGCACGATGTTGTCGGCGTTGTGGACTTGCACGTCGGCGGCGGGATACAGGTCGTCACGCTCGCCGACGGTGAAGCCGTTCTCCTGGACGATGTCGATGACCCGGGACTTCATGGTCGTCACCCGCAGCACGGTCCCGTCCACGGTCAACGTCACCTTTTTGGCCGTCGAGATGGCGTAACCACCCGCGAACGCGAGCGTCAACAGCAGCCCTCCGACGAGTAACCGCAGCGCCGGCGACGGGGTTTGATTCAGTTTTGCCAGAACACCTAACGATCGCTTATCCCCGACTTCAGCAACCAATTCATCGACCTTTTCGTGCTTTACGCGCCAAAAAAGGGCCCGGCGGCCCACCTCTACGATCACAAGACGGTAACGAATCGGCCAAGACTCGGCAACTCCGACGGCCGCGCGCGGATGAATGTCAAGCAAACGCCGACGAATTACGCGGTCGGTGGCTCAAGCCCATAGACCCGAGCGGCGTTGCTCGTGGTGATTCGCGCCAACTCTACGTCAGAGCTGTCCACCAGCTCGGCAATGGCACGCACCGTATAAGGAAGACAGTAGGGTTCGTTGGCTGAGCCGCGGTAGGGATGAGGCGCCAGGAACGGCGCGTCGGTTTCCACCAGAAGCTGCGCGGCGGGTATCAGCGGGACGGCTTCGCGTAGCGCACGCGCGTTGCGAAAGCTCGCCGTCCCGGACAGGCTGAGCAGCCACCCGGCGTCGACGCACCGGCGAGCCATGGTGCTGCCGGACGAAAAGCAGTGAAAGATCACCGTCTCGGGAGCGCCCTCGGCGGCCAGCACGTCCAGCACTTCCGAGTCGGCGTCGCGGTTATGGATCATCAGCGGCTTGCCGGTCCGCTTGGCCAGATCGATATGCCAGGCGAAGGCCTCACGCTGCGCGGCCGGCTCGGCGCAACCCTCAAGGCGGCCCGGCCAATACATGTCCATGCCGGTCTCGCCGATGGCCACCACCCGCGGATGAGCCGCCAGTCGCTCGATCTCGGCACGGGCGTCGTCGGTGAGCGCGTTCGCGCGCGTCGGGTGCAGCGCCACCGCGGCGTACACCCGCGGGTCCCACTCGGCGGCGCGGGTCACCCAGCGCGCCGAGTCCAGGTCGTCGGCGATGGTCACCACCGCCACCACACCGACCGCCGCCGCCCGCTCGACGATGGCTCTGACATCTGCGGCGCCCCCGGCACCACAGGCATCCAGGTGGGTATGCGCGTCGACCAACGGCGCCAGCGGCTCGGGAGCGGGAGGCGGCCGTCGGTCACCGGACCGGTTGGAGCTCACGCGCACACAATAAGGTGGACTTCGCGATGAAGCCCTACTACATCACCAACGCGATCACGTACCCCAACGCCGCACCGCATTTGGGGCACGCATACGAGTTCATCTCCAGCGACGTCATCGCAAGATTCAAGCGCCTCGACGGCTTCGACGTGCGTTACTTGACCGGCACTGACGAGCACGGGCTCAAAATGGCGCAGGCTGCGGCGGCCGAGGGGCTGCCCACCGCCGAGCTGGCTCGCCGCAATTCCGATGCGTACCAGCGCCTGCAGGAGATGCTGGACATCTCGTTCGACCGGTTTATCCGTACCACCGATGCCGACCATCACGACGCGGCCAAGGAGATCTGGCGACGCATAGAAGCGGCCGGTGACTTCTATCTAGACAGCTACGCCGGCTGGTACTCGGTGCGCGACGAGCGGTTCTTCGTCGAATCAGAGACCGCCGAGGTGGACGGAATCCGGATCGCCGTGGAAACCGGCACCCCGGTGACCTGGACCGAGGAGCAGACCTACTTCTTCCGGCTGTCGGCATATGCCGACAAGCTGCTGGCCCACTACGAGGCCAACCCGGACTTCATCGGACCCGAGGTACGGCGGAACGAGGTGATCAGCTTCGTCTCCGGCGGGCTGCACGACCTGTCCATCTCGCGCACCTCGTTCGATTGGGGGGTGCAGGTGCCCGGGCACCCCGATCACGTCATGTACGTCTGGATCGACGCGCTGACCAACTACCTGACCGGGGTCGGCTTTCCCGATACCGATTCGGAGTCCTTCCGCCGCTACTGGCCGGCCGATTTGCACATGATCGGCAAGGACATCATCAGGTTTCACACCGTCTACTGGCCGGCGTTCTTGATGTCGGCGGGAATCGAGCTGCCGCGCCGGGTTTTCGCGCACGGGTTCCTGCTCAACAGCGGCGAGAAGATGAGCAAGTCCGTGGGCAACATCATTGACCCGGTCGCGCTGGTCGACAGGTTCGGGGTGGATCAGGTGCGCTACTTCCTGATGCGCGAGGTGCCCTTCGGCCAGGACGGCAGTTACAGCGACGAGGGCATCATCACCCGGATCAACACCGACCTGGCCAACGAGCTGGGCAACCTGGCCCAGCGGTCGTTGTCGATGGTGGCCAAGAACCTGGGCGGCGTGGTGCCCGAGCCGGGCGACTTCACCGCCGACGACACCGGGCTGCTGGCCATTGCGGATGGCTTGCTGGATCGGGTGCGCGCCCATTTCGACGCGCAGGCAATGCATTTGGCGCTAGAGGCGATCTGGCTGATGCTCGGCGACGCCAACAAGTACTTTTCTGCGCAGCAGCCGTGGGTGCTGCGCAAGAGCGAGGCCGAGGCCGACCAGGTCAGGTTCCGCACGGTGCTGTACGTCACCTGCGAGGTGGTACGCATCGCGGCGCTGCTCGTGCAGCCGGTGATGCCGACGTCTGCCGGCAAGCTGTTGGACTTGCTCGGCCAGGGTGAAAGTCAGCGTTCGTTCGCCGCGATCGGACGGCGGCTGGCGCCCGGTACCGCGCTGCCGGCGCCCACCGGCGTTTTCCCGCGCTATCAGCCGCCCGGCGACGACGTCGAGTGAGCGGGAATTTCGATTTCTGCTGACGTGCCCGAGCGAGCGGGTAGCGGGGTGTGCGGCGCGAATCGCTCGACGTAGGCAGCCATCCAGTTCTCGTCTCCGCGGAGGAATGGATAGTCGGTGACCACCATGTGCCGCACGGCCAGCATCGGGAACGGTGCGTCCAACGGCCTGAAATCCGGGTTGTGCAAGCCCTTTTCCTGATGGCCAGGGTAAAACTGGCCGACCATCAGGCCGCGCTTGACGAACGCGTTCTTGCATTCGTCCTGGACCGCATCGATCTGGCCGAAATCCGTCACCTCGGGAAAGACAACGACGACGGCTTTGTAGATGGACTCCGGGCGCTCGACGGGCGGAAGTGTGGGCAGGGTCGCTGCGATTTCCTCGAGCAGGCCGACCATCCTGTCGTGGTCCAGGTTGTTCCCGCGGACGAATGCCATCCAGAACAGGTTCTTCTTGATCGAGGTGCCGGTGAACGGGCAGACCGCACCCGTGCGCCCGAGGTTCGGGTGAGACTTGCTCAACCAGTTCTTCGCCCAATGCCTGACGGTTTCGAACTCCTCCTCCGACGCTGCCGGCGGGACAGCATCGGCCAGCGTGGACAGCAGCACCGAAGGCTCGCCGATATCCCTTCTCAGGGTGGGCCGAAACGTCCTGAACCGCAACCTATTTCGCTGCATAGGTGCTCACCATCTCAGCCGCGTCAACAAGATCCGGGGCGCTGGCGCCCGCGCGTTGCCGCGTTGCCGTCGCAGGCTGTCCGGATGTCGATTCCCTCGCTTTGACAAGCGACTCGAGCATGATCGTTGCGAGCACTCCCGCTTGAGGCTGCTGAAGCAGCCCGGCATGGTCACCGGCAAGACGATCCGCAGCCAGGGGTCCCTCGTGAAATGCGCTCCAGCCCAACAACTCTTCCGCTGCGGATGCTGCGGAGGCCTCGCTCATGAACAGGTGCATCGGCACCTGATGTCCGGGCTGCCGATAGCGGCCTGCCATATATGCAGCGCCGCGGCAGTCGAAGTCGCGCTGTGCCCGCAGCGAACCGCCCTTCAGCGCTCGAACCGCCACCTCGGCATGTTCGGCCCATCGCTCGCCCGCGAGCCTTTCGCATAACCGGCCCAGCCGCGATCGCGATATCGGCGGCGTCGTCGATGGTGCCTCGATGTCCACAATGCCCAACCAGTCGATGTGCCGGCCCGCATGGCTGGCCTGCCGGGCCACCTCGTAGGCCAGGAGGCCGCCGAGCGAATAGCCGGCCAGCACAAGCGGACCGGCGGGCTGCCGGTCGCGTATTACCGAAAACGCTTGTCTGGCATGGTCTTCGACGGTGACCGATCGGTCGAACCGACCACCTGGCTGTTCGGGGATCAGCACGTGTACCGGCTGCGCGACACCCCACTGCGCGGTGAAGTGTCGCACGCTCATCGCCGAAGCGAGATCGGAAAAGATGAAATGCAGTGGAGGGCTGGGTGTTACGTCGTCTGCGGCGGGGCTTTCGGCGTCGAGTAAGCTCGCCAGTCTGGCAACGGTCCGACCGCCATCGACGAACGCTGCTACCGACAGCTCGACGCCGAATTCGCGCGCAACGTCAGACATCAAGCGGGCGGCCAGCACGGAATGACCGCCCAAATCATAGAAATCCGAGTGGACGTCGGTGACGGGCATGTCCAGCAGGTCAGCCCACAGCGCGGCGAGGCGCCGTTCGGTGTCGGTCCGCGGAGGCCGGGCGCCGACTCGGCCGGTTCCCGGCCGCGATGGCGGTGCGGGCAGAGCGGCGTAGTCCAGCTTGCCACTGGTGGTTGTCGGCAACGCGCTGAGATACACGAATGTGCTGGGAACCATGTATTCGGGCAACCGGCGGCGCAGCCAATCACGCGCCTCGGCGTCGCTCGGGCGCCCGCGCTCGCCAACGATGTACGCGATCAATCGCTTTTCGCCGTTGGGTGCCTCGCGACCGACCACGGCGCACCCTGCCACGTCTGGGTGCTCGCACAGGGTTGACTCGATCTCGCCCGGCTCTATGCGAAAGCCGCGGATCTTGAGCTGGTCGTCGTAGCGGCCCAGGTGTTGTAACCGGCCGTCGGGTAGGAACCTGCCGCGATCGCCCGTCCGGTAAATCCGCCCGCTGTTGAAGGGATCGTCGCCGAATCGGCGTTCATTCTCGTCGGGACGATTCAGGTAGCCACGACCGACCCCGACGCCGCCGACGACGATCTCGCCGGGAACACCGACCGGTTGCAGCTGGCTGCGCGCATTGGTGACATACACCCGCACGTTCGCCAGCGGTCTGCCCACCGTGATGATGTCGCCCGCGGCCAGCCTTGCGACGCTGGTGCCGGCCGTGGCCTCGGTGGGGCCGTAGCCGTTCCAGACCCCTGCGCACCGTTGCAGCAGGGCCTCGGCCAGTCCGGTGCTGAGCGTTTCACCGCCGGCCGCGGCTCTGAGCCGCCGATCGCCCGGCCAGCCCGCGGCGACGAGAGCCCCCCAGGTGGTTGGGGTGGCGAACATGAAAGTCGCGCCGCTGTGCGCCATCAACCGGCTCAGCGCAGCCGGGTTGACCGCTTGCGGTGCGGTGGCCAGCACCACGCGCGCCCCACACACCAGCGCACAGAAGATGTCGAAAAGCGCCATGTCGAAACTGATGGACGACACCGACAGCACCGTGTCGCAAGCAGTTATGCCGAACTCCCGACACAACTCTCGGGTCAGGTTGCTGACGCCGCGATGCTCGATCAGGACCGGCTTGGGGCGACCGGTAGATCCCGACGTGCAGATCACGTAGGCGAGATCGGCTGACGACACCATCGTCGACGAGGCATCCGGGTCCGGCTGGTAGGCCGCTACGTCCGCCAAGTCGATGACGGTCGCGGTGAGGGCGTCCCTGCCCGTCGGCAGCTCACCATCGGTCAGAATGATGCTGGGCCCAATATCGTTGAGGCAGAACATGTTCCGTGCCGCTGGTTGCTGGGGATCCAGCGGCAGAAAGGCCGCGCCGGATTTGAGGACTGCCAGAATGGCCGCCACCACATCGGGCGTGCGGTCCAACACCAGCGCCACCACGGTGCCGGGCCCGGCGCCCGCCCGCATCAACGACGATGCGATGACCGCCGCGCGGTCGTCCAGCTGCCGATAGGTCAAGGCGGCTTCGCCGACCTGCACCGCTATCGCATCGGGCGTACGTTCCACCTGCGCGCCGATGACCTCATGCACGCACTGCGAAAAGATGCCGTCGTCGGTGCTCCGATTCCAACCCAGCTGACGTCGGCGCTCATCTGGGGTAACCAGGTCGTGTTGGGCCAGCGGCACTTGCGGCTCCACCGCGACGGCATCGAGCAGACGGAGCCAGTGAGATGCCATCTCGCGTGCCGTGTCAGGGTCGAACAAATCCGCATTGAAGACGAGCCCACCGCCAATGCTTCCGTCGGACCGCTCATCCAGCTCAATGCTCATGTCGAACTTCGCCGATCCCACGGCATGCCGAACGACGGCGTCCATCGCATGGACCGACCACCCGTCAGCAGGCGATATCAGCGGCTGAAAAAGCAACATGGTTTGAAACAGCGGGCTAGCGCACGGGTCTCGCCCGAGGCCGAGCTCAGCCACCAGCGTGTCGAATGGCACCGCATCGTTGAGCGCATCGGTGATCACCCGGCGGATCCGGCCTACCAACGCGGTGAAGCTCTCTTCGCCCGAAACGCCACATCTCAAAACCACCGGTGTCACGCAGTTGCCGGCCACCGACGGCATGTCGTCGCAGTCGCGCAGATCATGTGCGCTGCCAAAGACGACGTCGAACGAGTCGGTGTACAGATGTAGCCACCATGCATATGCGGCCGCCAGCGCGTGAAAAACGGTCGCGCCGGTCGCCTGAGCCGCCCGCCGCAGCCCTTGCACGGTGCTGTGTTGTATCGCAAGCGGAATCGTCCCGCCGGCGAAAGACGGAGCTGGCGGCCGGGGGTGATCATGCGGCAGATCGCTTGGTGTGCAGCCGGCAAGCCTGCTGCGCCACTTGGCAATGCGTGCGGCTACCTGCTGACCCCGAACCCAATCGAGCTCCCATTTGGTGTAGTCGGCGTACTGCGCCTGCGGCTCGGGCAGCGCCAGCGGCTTGCCGCTGGCGTAGCTGCGGTACAGGGCCGTCAGCTCGGGGAAAAGCACTCGTTGCAGCGTCGTCTCGTCGAACACCAGATGGTGGACGCCCAGCTGCAGCCGGTAGTCATCCTCGGCGATGCGGATCAGCCGCGGCCGAATCAACGGTCCCTCGGCCAAGTCATAGGGACGCGACGTGTCGGCCGCGGCGATCTCGGTGGCTCGGTGCACGGCGTCTTCGCGACTCAGGTGCGTCAAATCAACGAGGGGCAGCGAGACTTTCGTCGGCTTCCGGACGAATTGGTGCGGCACACCGGCGATCGTTCGAAAAGTCGTGCGCCACACTTCATGTCTTGCGACCACATCGGTGAGCGCGCGGCGGAGCGCTGCTACGTCGAGGGCGCCCTGCTTGCGGATGGTGACCAGCTCGTTGTACGCGGGTGGGTTCGGCGCGAGCCGGCTGAGATACCACACTCGAGCCTGGGAGACCGACAGCGGCAGCGTCGACGATCCGGGCCGTCCGCCGACGGAGCATGTCTCGGTCACGGGAGGCTCACCCATCGCTCGCCCTGCATGGCCCCGAGTGCCGCGTCTTGGCCGTCGTCAGGTACCACACATGCTCCTCCTGTGCGGGGCGGCCGGCAGATACGGCGGTACATTCCCGCAACAGGACCATACCGACTATGCGCTGATACACTGCTTATACATACCATATCGCTGTAAATCCGCGAGTTGTCAAGATTTGAGTATCATGTGCGCCACCCCCGATGGACCAGGCAGCGGGCCCGGAGCGGGTCGACGAATAGGCGGTGGCCAGCGGGCGCCAATGCCGCGGAGGGACCGGCGATCCCGGCGTCGGGGCCGCGTAGGGCACGGCGGGCGTTCCGAGCGGACTGGGTGGGCCGAACGCTGGCGGTAAAAGTATTGCAGTGCAGCAGAGTTCAGAATTCCGTGGAGAAACCGTCGGTAGCGTTTGACGCAATGGGTAATAATCGGCCTCGTGGAACGACGACGCAGCCGGCAACAATCCGAATCTCCAATGACCACGTTGGAGCAGTTGCCGGCGCTGGTGATTCTGGAGCGAATTCCGGTTCCGGTGCTGGCCATCGGCAGCGACGGCAGCATTATGTTCGCCAACACCGCCTTCGCGGAGATGGTCGGCCGCGAGCCGGAAGAGGTCTTGTCACTGCGGTTCCACGAGATTTTCCATCAGGCGCCGGTGTCGGAATCCTTGCTTTCCGTCGTTCACGCGCTGGCGAACATGGTGGTCGAACTGGCACACAAGGACGGCTCGGTGGTGCGGGCGTTGATGAGCAAGTCCGCAGCCATGCGCGCAGACGATCGGTTCGCCCTCGCGACGTTCCAGGATTTGACCGAGCAGTTGTGGGAAGACGGGCACTGACCACGCCGCCGAGGCTGCCGGCTACTCCCGCCCATGGCGCAACGATTCACGCGCCAGGAATTCCCGGAAATACGGAGCTGCTGCCTCGGTGGCGATGCCGGCGAGCAGAATTGCCCACAGTTGACCGATCCGTTCAGCGAAGTCGCCGGCGAAGCCGTCGCCTCCCCGGGAGTCGTCCGGAACCGCGTTGTGCAGCAACCGCATTCCCAGCACGGCGCCGATGATCGATTCGCTGACCGTCGTCGGCTCGACGTCTGGTCTGAGGTCCCCCTCGGCGGCCGCCCGCCGGGCCTGCTCGTTCATCAACTCGACCAGGCCGGCGCCAAAGCGCCCGGCGGCTTCGTTGAATCCGCCCAAAGCGGAGGCCAGTCGCTCGGCCGCCCGGGCCATTTTGTCGGAGGTGAGCACCTCGGCGATGGTGAACGTGCCGTGGATCATGTTCTCCACCGCCGGCGACGACGACCCACAAACATTGCGGAACGCTGCCGATATCGTGTTCGAGCCTTCTTCGATGATCGCCGACGCCAGCGATTCCTTGGAATCGAAGTGGTGATACAAGGCGCCCTTCGTCATCCCGGTCCGCTCGATGATCGTGCCCCACGCGGCAGCGGCGTAGCCGACCTCGCCGAACACTTCGATCGCGGCATCGAGTATCCGTCGCCGGGTAACTTCAGACCGAACCTGGCGGGCCATCGCTCCTGCACCTCCGGAGTTTGGTGTCGCATCGCGTAGATTCCGGATGTCGGAGCCCATATTCCCCGGCCAGGGACCTAACGACTGAAGACGTTACACGCTCGCCTCCGGCGAATCACCGGTCTGGTCAGCGGAATCGGCGCCGGCCAAGCTGGTGTTGATGGCGAGCGCTGTTCGACGCCTGACGAATTGGCTGAAGTAATCGGTCCGGTCCGGTTGCAGGATGCCGTCGAGCACCATGACCCAACTCTTCTCGAAGTGGGTCAGAAAGCGTTCCGGCTCGTCCAGGTTGCTCGTCTGGCGTAGACCCAGATGCAGCGAGACGATGAGCCGAGCCAAATCCACCGGATCACAGCGTTTGTCGACGTCACCCTCGGCGATAGCACGCTCGGCTGCGGTAGCGAACCCGTTGATCCAATCCTCGAACAGCCGCTGCTGCAACCCTTCCGACCGGCCCACCGACTCGAGCAGGTTTATCGCCGCTCGGACCGCATCGGACGTGATGTCATGGATGACTATCAGGTAGGAGGCATCGATGAGGGTTTCCAGACCCGAAAGCCTGCGTGCCAGAACACCATTCAGCGTGTCGGCACCGTCGACGGCCTGCCGCTCGATGATCGCCACCGCCAGCGCGTGCTTGGACCGGAAATGAAAATACATTGCGCCTTTGGTCAGTTCCGCATCGGCAAGGATGTCATCGAGGCCGACGTCGTGGTAGGCCCGCCGAGCGAACTGGTGTGCGGCGGCCCGCAGAATCTGCCGCCGCGTGGTGTCGGCGCGTCCGTCAGTCGAGTTCGTCATGGGCGATGCGGCAACGAGCCGCCGGTGATTTTGGTCACGGTCCGCCGCAAGCGCGCCGAACGGGGTGGGCGAGCCGGCCGCGGCAGCCCGGCCTTCGCATTCACGTTGCCCTCCTCGAGCAAGAGGCGCACCTGGTCAAGAAAGCGCACGTCCGACGTGTCTGGGGTGGCTTTTTCGAGGTTAGCAGCCCGCCGCGGACCGGCGGAGTTGCGACGCTGTTATCCCAACTGCCGGTGGAGATACTTATAGTACGTGTGTCAGGTGCATACCATGCTTGAAGTATGTATAGTCCCCGATCATATTGCTGCCAGTTTGTTGACGAGGTGGCTAGGGCCAGGGTTAGGGGAAGCGCATGTCGTTCTTGACCACACAACCGGAAGCACTCGCGGCATCGGCCGGCGCCTTGCAAGGCGTCGGCTCATCCGTCAACTCCGGAAACGAGGCCGCGGCGGGTCCACTGACCGGAGTCGTTCCCCCGGCTGCCGATCGGGTTTCGGCGCTGATAGCAGTGCAATTCGCCGCGCACGCCCAGATGTACCAGGCGGTGAGCGCCCAGGCCGCGACGGTTCACCAGCAGTTCGTCGACACCTTGGCCATTAGCTCCGGTTCCTACGACGCCACCGAGGCCGCCAACGCGGCCGCGGCTCGCTGACCCGAACGGACGCTACCCAATGCTGGATTTCGGCGGGTTACCACCGGAAGTCAATTCGACGCTGATGTATGCCGGTCCCGGGCCCGCCTCGCTGATGACTGCGGCGGTGACCTGGGACGAGTTGGCTGCCGAACTCACCTCGGCCGCGGCGGCGTACCGCTCGGTGATCGCCGGACTGACCAGCGGGCGCTGGCTGGGCCCGTCGTCGCTGTCCATGGCGTCGGCCGTCGGACAGTATGTGGCGTGGACAAGCGGAACTGCCGCGCGTGCGGCCGAGGCGGCCAGCCATGCCAGGCTGGCCGTGGATATCTACGAAGCCGCCTTCGCGATGACGGTGCCACCGTCGGCCGTCTACGCCAACCGGGCGCAATTGGCGACGCTGGTCGCAACCAACTTCCTGGGCCAGAATTCGGCCGCCATCGCGGCTACCGAGGCCGAATATATCGAGATGTGGGCCCGGGACGCGGCGGCGATGTATCAGTACGCCGCCAATTCGGTCGAGGTCTCCGACGTCACTCCGTTCACGTCACCACCACAGGTCGACAACCCCGCCGGGTTGACCGCGCAGAGCACCTCGGTCGCGAACGCCGCAGGCGAATCAGGGGCGACGCAGGCCACGCTGGCGCAGGTGGTGAGCTCGATTCCGACCGCGCTGCAAGGACTTTCGACGCCGGCGGGGACCACCGGCTCCACCGGGCTGCTCAGCGGACTGACCGGCGGCCTGTCTGATCCGTCGGCCTCGCTCGGCATGGCGACGAACTTGTCGATGCTCGGCCTCGCCCCACTGTTCGGCCTGTCCAGCGTCCTGGGCATGGCCCAGACCATGCAAAGCATGGCGACCACCGCGGCGACGGAAGTGGGCGGGGCCGCGGCGGAAGCGGCGGCGGGTGCGGCCGAAGCCGCAGGTGCTGCCGAAGCAGCACTGGGCGGGAGCGTGTTGGGCAGCATGGGTCAGGCGGCCGCCCTGGGCTCGCTGTCGGTGCCGCCGGCCTGGACCAGTGTCATCCCGACGGCGCATCTGACCAGCGCCGGAGTTGCCTTGCAGAACGGTGGCATGGGCCCGCTCTCCCAGGCCCCGCCGGCGCTGCTGGGCGGGTTGCCGGGGTCGGCGCGGGGGGCGGCCCCGGCGGCAGGCCCGCGCTATGGACAGGTACCGACCGTGATGGCCCAACCGCCGTCGGGCGGTTACGGCTCGGCCGTCGTCTAGGAAGCCAGGCCATGCTAACCCAACATTCGCTAACCCACTGGCGGGCCGCCATTCATACCTCAAGTATGTGGCGGCCACGATATCGGCATCTCGGGTATGTAGACGCAACAGGTAGTCGAGTAGAGGGATGGGTGTCATGAAGGTCGTGCTTTTTTGCGGCGGCTACGGCATGCGCATGCGTAGCACTGATGGCGATCTGGTCCCCAAACCGCTGCAGATGGTCGGACCCCGGCCGTTGTTGTGGCACGTGATGCGCTACTACGCGCATTACGGGCACAAGGAGTTCATCCTGTGTCTGGGCTACGGCCAGACCCTGATCAAGGACTTCTTCCTGAATTACCGTGAGATGGAGTCCAACGACTTCGTCATGCGCGCAGGCAGGATCGAGCTGCTCGACTCCGACATGTCGGACTGGACCATCACTTTCGTCGACACCGGTCTGGAATCGCCGATAGGCGAACGGCTTCGGCGGGTCCGCAAGTACCTGGGCAGCGACGAGCACTTCCTGGCCAACTACGCCGACGTGCTGACCGACGCACCACTGGACACCATGATCGAGCGGCTGATCGATAGCGGCGCAGCGGCTTCGATGCTGACCGTCCCGCCGCAATCGTCGTTTCACTGCGTGGATGTCAGCGCTGACGGCGACATCAAAGAGATTGCGCCGGTGACCAAGTTTCCGATCTGGGTGAACGGCGGTTACTTCGTGCTCAAGCAGGAAGTCATCGACCTGATACCGGAGAACGGCGACCTCGTGGGCGACGCGTGCATGGCGCTGGCAGGGACCGGTCGGTTGCTGGGTTACCGGCACGACGGTTTCTGGAAGCCGGCCGACACGTTCAAGGAGCGCGCCGAGCTCGACGCCGACTACAACGCGGGAATCCGGCCGTGGATGGTGTGGGAGCGATCGCCGCAGGAGTGCCCGGCATGATCCCACTCACCACAAAAACCCTCAATTCCGTTGCCGCCATTGGCGCGCACTGCGACGACATCATGATCGGCGCCGGCGCCACCCTGATGCAGATCGCCCGGCACAATCCCGGAGTCGACGTGCACGTGCTCGTGTTCACCGGCGCCGGCACCGAGCGCGAGATCGAGGAAAAGAACGCTCTCGCGACGTTGGGCGCGAACGCGAACGTGAATTTGACCGTGCTCGACCTGCCGGACGGCCATCTGCCCGAACACTGGCGACACGTCAAGCGTCATCTCGGCGAGTTCCGCCGCAGCTGTGAGCCCAATCTGGTGGTGGGTCCCCAACGTCACGACTTCCACCAGGATCACCGTCTGCTGGCCGAACTCGTCCCGACCGAGTTTCGCTCACATCTCGTGCTGGGCTACGAAATCCTGAAGTGGGAGTCCGACCTGCCGAATCCTTCTGTCTACGTGCCGATTCCGGACGATGTGGCGCGTCAGAAGGCACTGTTGCTGACCGAGAGCTATCCGTCCCAGTTGCAGCGTGACTGGTTCGACGACGAAGCGTTCCTGGCGCTGATGCGAGTCCGCGGGGTGCAGTGCCATACCCGCTATGCCGAGGCGTTCGTCGTCGAGAAGGCGGTGCTGACACCGGGCCTCAACCCATCGCCGACGTAGCCAGCCGCAGCGAAACCCACTTGAAACCGACCGAAGGGAAACCGCATGCGTGTGCTGGTTACCGGCACAGACGGATATCTGGGCTGCCTGCTCGCGCCATTGCTTGTCGAAGACGGTCATGACGTCGTAGGTCTGGACACCGGCTATTACCGGACCGGGTGGTTATGCCCCGGCTCACTCGCCGGCACGCCCGGTCTGGAGCCGCCGACACTGATCAAAGACATCCGCGACGTGGTCGTCGACGACCTGCGCGGGTTCGACGCAATCGTGCACATGGCCGAGTTGAGCAACGACCCGATCGGCGACCTCATCGGTGACGTCACTTACCAGGTAAATCACCGGGGCAGTGTGCATTTGGCCGACTGCGCCAAGCGAGCCGGCGTCACGAGGTTCGTGTACATGTCGTCGTGCAGTGTTTACGGCATCGCCGACGGCACGGTCGACGAGTCCAGCCCGGTCAATCCGCTGACGCCCTATGCCAAGTGCAAGGCACTGGTGGAGCGCGATCTCAGCGCGATGGCCGACGATGACTTTTCGCCGACTTTTCTGCGCAACGCAACGGCTTTCGGCGCGTCGCCGCGCATGCGGTTCGACATCGTGCTGAACAATCTGGCCGGTCTGGCGTGGACCGAACATCGCATCGCGATGACCAGTGACGGCACTCCGTGGCGGCCGCTGGTGCACGCGCTCGACATCGCACAGGCGATCCGCTGCGCGCTGCGCGCCGATCGGCAGAACGTGCACGCACTGGTGGTCAACGTCGGCAGCGACGAGAACAACCGCACCGTTCGCGAGATCGCCGAGACGGTCAGCGCCGAGTTCCCAGGCTGTGAACTGACTTTCGGGCCGCCCAATGCCGACAATCGCAGCTACCGAGTCGCGTTCGGCAAGATTCGCGAGGTTTTCAGCGACTTCCGTGCCGCCTGGGACGTGGCCGCCGGGGCGGCCCAACTACACCGCGTGTTCGAAAGCATCGCCATGGAACCCGAGACATTCCACGGCCGCGGACACACCCGGCTCAAGCAAATCGAGTACCTGCTCAAGACCGGGCAGGTCGACGAACGGCTGTTTTGGAAGGAGGCCTCGTGAAGTACACGCCCACGAGCGTAGCGGGGGTGACGATCATCGACATAGAGCCGCACCGCGACCACCGCGGCTTCTTCTCGAGATCGTTCTGCGCCGACGAGTTCGCGCGCTATGGGCTGATTTCCGATGTCTGCCAAACCAATATCTGCTTCAACAACACCCGTGGCACGGTGCGCGGCCTGCACCGCCAGGTACCGCCGTACGCCGAAGCCAAGCTGGTGCGATGCACCCGGGGGGCCATCATGGATGTCGCACTCGACGTTCGCCCGGAGTCGCAGACGTATGGCAGGCACGTGATGGTGGAACTGAGCGCGGAAAACCGCCGGGCGCTGTTCTTGCCGCCGTATGTGGCGCACGGTTTCCAAACTTTGACCGACGACACCGAAGTCGTCTATCAGGTCAGCGGCCCCTACGAGCCCGCTGCCGAAGAGGGATTCCGTTGGGACGACCGGGCTTTCGGCATCAAGTGGCCGCTTCCGGTCACCGTGATGTCCGAGAAGGACGCCAGCTGGCCGGCATCGGGCGAGGCGCCAGAGATCGCGCCGACCGAAAGTGCGGCGTCATGACGACCTGTACGTCGCCGCCCCAGATGCGGGCAAGGAAACGGGGATAGGCCGATGGGCCACGATACTTTGCACCGGGTCCCGATCCGCATGGTCGTCAGCGGCAGCGTCGTCGAGCGCTGCGACGCAGGCGAGGTGCTGTCGATCATCGCTGCGCGTCTGCAATCCCCTGGTCCCGGTTTGGCGGTGGGATCGGTGAACCTGGACCACCTGCACCACTTTCGCAGTGCCGGCGCCGTGCCCGCGGGCCGCCTGGAATGGCTGTTGCTGGCAGACGGCATGCCGATAGCGTGGCGGGGCCGGTTACTGACCGCCAGGCCGTGGCCCCGTGTCACCGGCGCGGACCTCCTGCCGGCCGTGTTGGCGTTGGCCGCAGATGCCGGCCAGCGGGTCGGGTTCTTCGGCGGCAGCACAGCGACCCATTACCAACTGGCGCAGCACGTGCACGACCGCTACCCCGGGCTGCAGGTCTCGGGCATGTGGGCACCCGACGCAGCCGATATCGAAGCAGACTCAGGCACTTTGGCGGCGGCCATCCGCGATGCCGAGACCGACATCCTGGTGGTCAGCCTCGGCAAGCCCCGCCAGGAGCAGTGGGTCGACCGGTATGGCCATGCGACGGGAGCGCGGATATTTCTGCCGTGCGGCGGCGCGGTGGACTTCCTGGCCGGCACGACGCGCCGGGCTCCGCAGTGGATGCAGCGGTTCGGCTTGGAGTGGTGCTACCGGCTCAGTCGCGAACCACGACGGCTGGCTCGCCGATATCTCCTGCAGGGGCCGTTCGCATTGTTGCGCGCCACCCGAGCCCAACTCATCTGTTACCCGGGCGTCTACTACGCCGGCCCGCCCGCCCATGAGCACGCCGTGCTGCCTGCTGCCGCATCCGAAGCAGCATCCGCGTAACCGGAAGGCACTCAGCATGACCACGACGCTAGGAGCCCGAGACGGTGGATCGCCGGCCAATGCACAGCCGGTGCAGCTGCCGCGCTCCAAAGTGGTATCGCGGTGGCAGCAGCAGTATGCCCGCCGATTGCGCATCACCGACTCGTTAATCGTCTGCGCCGCAGTCGTGCTCGCCCAATATGCCCGGTTCGGACGCGAACTGAACACCTCGGGCTATCCCGCCCCGGTGATGACGCTGTTCTCCTGTTTGTTTGCCGCGCTGTGGCTTTCGTCAATCGCCGTATTCCACACCAGGTCGGCGCGGATCATCGGGGCGGGGATCGACGAATACCGGCGGCTGGCCAGCGCATCCTTCTGGACGTTCGGGATCATCGCGATGGTCACGCTGCTGGCCAAGATCGACCTCGCTCGCGGCTACCTGGCCGTCGCCTTGCCCGTCGGCACGCTGGGTTTGTTGGCCAGCCGCAATGCGTGGCGCAAGTACGTCTGGCGCCAGCGGGCCAAGGGCCGTTACCAGACACTGGTATTGGCGATCGGCGACCGGGCCGGCGTATCACAACTGGCATATGAGCTGATCCGCAGCCCGAAGGACGGCTATGTGGTGGTCGGGGTGTGCATCCCCGGATACGGCCCGCCCCGCGGGGATGTGCTGGTGGTTCAGGGCCGCGAAATACCGATCCTGGGTGACGAGACCAGCGCGCTGGCCGCGATTGGGGATTGTTGCGCGGACACGGTGGCGGTGACGCGCACCGAACACTTCGGCGTGCAGGGCATCCGGAACCTGATGTGGCAGCTGGAAACGATGGACATCGACCTGGTGGTCGCGCCGGGCGTGATGGACGTCGCCGGAGCACGGTTGACCTTGCGACCGATTGCCGGCTTCCCACTATTGCATGTCGAGAAGCCGCAATACGAAGGCACACAACGCTTTCAGAAACGTGCGTTCGACTTCTGCTTCGCGCTGGCGGCGCTTATCGCCACTGCCCCGCTGCTCATCACCGCCGCCATCTGGATCAAGTTGACCAGCAAGGGGCCGGTCTACTATCGCGCCGAACGTATCGGCCAGGACGGCGAGCCGTTCACCATGCTCAAGCTGCGGACCATGGTCGACGGCGCCGACCAGCAACTCGCGCGCTTACTGCCGCTCAACGAAGGCGCGGGCGGCATGCTGTTCAAGATCCGCGACGACCCCCGCGTCACCCCGATCGGAAAGTTGCTGCGCCGATTCAGCATTGACGAGTTGCCCCAGTTCATCAACGTGCTCAAGCGGGATATGAGCGTGGTCGGCCCGCGGCCGCCGCTGCGCCGAGAGGTCGAGAACTACGCCGGCGAAGTCAAGCGGCGACTGCTGGTGAAACCGGGTATCACCGGCTTGTGGCAGGTGAGCGGGCGCTCGGATCTGTCTTGGGAGGACTCGGTGCGGCTGGACCTGTCCTATGTCGACAACTGGTCCATGGCAGGTGATCTGGTGATTATCGCCCGGACACTCAAGGCCGTCCTGGCCCGGGACGGGGCCTACTGATGACGGATAGCCATGACTGAGCCGGCAATGAAGACCGCCTGGGCCGTCGACCCCGAATCGCCGGTCGCGACAACGCCTGCCCCGGTGCAGCCGACGCGGATTGCCTATGCGGTGCTCATCCAAATGATCTGTCGTGCACTGGGAATGCTGGCCTCGGTGATCTCGGTGGCGATGACGGCTCGTTACCTTGGCCCGGGGCGTTACGGGCAGCTCACCATCGCGGTCGCCTTCATCGGCATGTGGACCAGCCTGGCCGATCTGGGAATCGGCACGGTGATCGTGCGCCGTGTGACCGCCGGTCGAGGTGACCTGGAGCGGCTGGTCCGGGTCAATAGCGGCCTGTCACTGGTGTATTGCGTTCCGCTGGCGACGGTTGCGGCGCTGTGCGGATTGATGATCTACCGGGACACCGACGTGCGGGTGATGCTGGTGGTGTTGTCCGGGCAGCTGTTGATGCTGACCATGAAGACCCGATTCGAGCCGGTGTTCTTGGCCACCGTCCGGTTCTCCGCGGTGGCCTTCTCCGACGTCGCCGGGCGGCTGGTCACCCTGGCACTCATCACCTGGCTGGTGACACATCGAGCAGACGTCATCTGGTTCGCCGTCGCGCAGCTCCTGCCGCCCCTGCTGCAGCTCGTGATCCAGGGCGCGGCCGCGGCCCGGCACATCTCCCTGCGCCCCGTCTTCGCCCCGGCCGAAGCCAAAGACCTACTGCGGGAAAGCCTCCCGCTGATGGGTGTAATGGTGGTTGGGATCCTCTATTGGCGCACCGACGGTGTGATCCTGTCGTTGGTGAGCAGTCATGCCGAGGTCGGCGTCTACGGGCTGGCCTACATCATCGCGTTCAACACCGAAGCGTTGTCGACCTTCTTCCTCAAGTCGACGTTGTCGACGGCTACCGGCCTGTTCTCCCGCGACGTTGCGGCGTTCGCCCACTTCATGCGGCGCAGCGTCGAACTGATGTATTTCGTGGCCATCCCGGTCGCCGTCGTCGGCGCAGTACTGGCCGGGCCTCTCATCGGACTGTTGGGTGACGCGGCCTACGTCGGCCGTGGGACGCCCACTCTGGGGTTGCTGTTCATCGCGGTCGCGTTGCGATTCGTCTCCGCGACCTTGGGCCAGGGCCTGTTCGCCAGCCACCAGCAGCGCTACTTCTTCCGGTTGTTCCTCGTGGCACTGGCTTTCAACATTGCGCTGAACCTGGCGCTGGACGGGCGGTTCGGCGCGGTTGGCGCCGCCGCCGCGTTGGTGTGCACCGAGCTGTTCGGGTTGGTCTTCGCCAGCTTGCGTCTGCGCCGTCAGTGCGACTACCGCGGCCCGGGCCTGTTCCTGCTGCGGACACTGATCCCGACCGCGGCCAGTGCCGCTGCCGCACTTCTGCTTTCGGGCCAGCACGTGGTAGTGACCCTGGTGACCGCTGCCGCCGTGTATCTGGCCGTCAGCCTGGCGATCGGCCCCGTGAACTGGTCGATGCTGACCTCGCTCTACCGGAATCAGGTGGCGACATGACGACGGAGATGTCTCGCACATGCCCGACCGTCGGCACCGAAAACGTGCCCGCCGCCATGCCGCAGCGGCCGCTTGCCGTGCTGATCGTGACCTACAAGAGCCACGATCTGGTGGAGCAAAGCCTGGCCAGCGTCGCCGAGCAGCTGCCCGGGCTGCCGGTCTATGTCTACGAGAACAGCGGCGATGCCTACCCTGGCCGTCAGGAGCTGGCGGCCCGTCATCCCGAGGTGCATTGGGTGCTCGGATCGGTGAATCTTGGCTTTGCGGCGGCCTTTAACGCGCTGGTGAAACACACACCGCCCGACACCGATCTGCTTTTGATGAATGCCGATACCCGGCTGCGTGGCCCGCTGACCCGTACCCGGGAGTTGCTGCAACAGCCCTGGGTGGCCGCCGTGTCGCCGACGGTGCGTGACGCTGCCGCCCCACGCCGGGTCACGTGGGATGTCGCGCGCCGACGTACCAAGCTGGTCCGTGCCCTGGTGGCCGCCAGCGGTTACTCGGACTTGCTGCGGGGCACACCGCTCTCACAGCTGTATGCCCGACAGCCGGCGGAATCGCAAGAAATCGATGGCTATATCGCGGGTGCGTGCCTGGCGATCAGCCGTGCGGCCTGGGATTCCGTCGGGGGCTTCGACGAGGAGTTCTTCCTGTACGGCGAGGACGTCGACTGGCAGACGCGCGCCCGCGCTGCGGGCTGGCGCGTGGTGCTCGCCGACGAGCTCGGCGTTGATCACGGCACCGCGTCGGTGAACGCTTCCGGTGGCCCCGATTCGGCGCATGGCGGCGACGTCTCGGCCGAGGAGCGCCGCCGGAACCGAGACCTGCTGCGCGCCAACACCGCGCTCATGCTGGAACGTCAGGCCACCGTCCACCACGGCGACGTATACCTGGCCGGCACAACCCTATTGGACCGCCTGCAACGCTCGAAACGCGCCGCACGCCGAGCGGCGTGCGCAACGCCGAGCACGGGCCTGCCGGCGATCGTCATCACCACCAACCGGCTGGTCTACGGCGGCGCCGAACGCCAGAAGTCGGTGCTGGCAGCCGAATTGGCGCGCCGCGGCTACCCGGTCACCATCGCCTGCGTCCAACGGTTCGGCCCGTTGATCAAGGAGATTCCGCACAGCGTGCGCGTGGTTCGCCAGCCGTGGTGGGCGCCGCACGTCGACCTGCCGGCCGGTCCTGCGGTGGTGATCAGTGGGGACACCAACACCGAGACGGGATTTGCCACAGTGTGGCGGGCGTCGGGCGGCAACCGGCGCTGGCTGGTGGCCCCGCACACTCACCCGGACATGCCGATCTACTCCCGTCCGTTGGTCGCCGCCATGAACCGCGCAGACGGTTTCGTCATGCTGGCTCAGCGACATTGGGACATGCTCGGCGAACACCATCGATTCACGCGGCGGCACTTCGTGGCACCCAACGGCGTCGTGGTTCCCGGACCACCCACACCGCGGATGCGGGCCGCCGACGAGCCGGTCCGGCTGGTCATGCTGTCCCGGATCGAGGAGTTCAAAAATCCGCATCTGCTGATCGAGGCGCTCGCGGGTCTGACCGAAATGCCTTGGACGCTCTCCATATTCGGCGACGGGCCCGACCGCGCCAGGCTGGAGGCCCGTACCCCCGCCGAGTTACGCGATCGGGTGCACTGGCGCGGATGGTCGGACGGCCCCGGACCAGCCCTCGCGGCCGCCGACCTGCTGTGCATGCCGAGCCGCTGCGAGACGTTCCCCTTGGTCATCCTCGAGGCGATGGCCCGCGCCATCCCCGTGGTCTCATCGGCGGTTTGTGCCGTGCCGGAAATGCTCGATTTCGGCAAGGCAGGATTCCTGGTCGACGACATCACGGTGGCGGGATGGCGGAAGCGGCTGGCCGAGATCCTGTCCGACCCCGCCGCATTGCCATCGGTCGGCCGGCGGGGCTTCGAGCGAATGACCAAGCACTACACGGTGGAAGCAATGGCCGATGCCTACATCGATGCGATCGACGAGGTGCTAGGCGCACCAGCAAGAGGTGCCGCATGAGCATCGGATCAGGCTGGAAGACAACGATTTCCGGAAGAATTCGGCGCGACGAGCACCGTCATCCGACGGCCGGCGAAGAGTTTGCGCCGATGTACGAAACGGTGATCTTGGGCGGCGGTCCGGCCGGAACGGGAGCACTCGTCTGGGCCGCGCGGCACGGGCGCCTGGGCGCATGGCTCGACAGCGGAGTCGCCCTGGTCGAGCAGGCCAGCCAGCTCGGCGGCACGCTCGGCCAATACCCACTGAACGCAGGCTCGCTGGGCACGACATTCCTGGAATGTCTCGACGGGCCGCACTGTGAGCCCCTGTTGGCGGAGCTGAGGGCCGATCCCGTGACGGCCCAGCTGGAACGCTGGCGCGGGTGCAGGCCGGCGCTGCGGCTGGTCAGCCGTTTCCAGCGGTGCCTCGGTGCCGGCCTGCTAAGGGAGTTCGCCCGCCATCCGAACAGCCGCGCCCTGACCGGCGCAACCGCGCTGGCAATCCGCCAAGAACGCGACGGATCGATCGCTGTGTTGGTCGCAACCGACGACGGGGGGCGCAGCGTCATCCGCGCGGCCAGCGCCGTCGTCGCACTGGGCGGGCGGCCGAATACCGCGTGGACTGGCGTAGAGCTCGGCAGTGGCCTGTACTTGGGCGATTGGCGGAGCAAGATTTTCGCCAGCCATCGGCTGCTGACGCGCGGCGGCGCTCAGGAGGTGGCGCGACGGCTCGCCCGCACCGACCGTGAGCCGCAAGTGGTCATAGTGGGCGGGTCGCACAGCGCCTTTGCGGCGGCATGGACGCTGCTGGAAGAAGTCCCCGGGCTGAGCTTCGGCCCGCGCGGCGTGCACATCCTCCATCGCAGCGAACCGCGCCCCACGTACGTTTCGCGCGGTGCGGCATGGGCCGATAACTACGAGTTCTCCGAACGCGATGTCTGCCAGGCCACCGGTGAGGTGCACCGGCTCGGCGGATTACAGGGCGACGGCCGCGAAATATGGCGGCGTATACACGGCAAACCGGGAACACAGCGGGAGGAGCGCGCCCTCATCATGCCGATTGCCGGCCTGACGCGTGCCGAGCTGAAGAGACTGCTCGACGACGCAGACCTGATCGTCCCGGCCCTCGGATATCGCCTGGCGACCATCCCGATCTACGACGCGAACGGCCGTCGGGTGCCGTTGGCCAGCACCGGCCCGGCCGTCAGGGCAGACGCTCGCCTGCTCGCCGCCGACGGCACCCCCGTTGCCGGCGTATTCGGCGTGGGGCTGGGCAGCGGTTTCACGCCCTGGGGTGCCATGGCCGGGGAAGCGTCCTTCGCGGGGCAGCACAACAGTCTGTGGCTGTATCAGCACGGCCTGGGCGGGCTCATCTACCACAGCACGCGACGACTGGCACAGCAGATACGCAGTGCCCCAGCAACTTTCGATCCCGCGTTCGCCGCGATCCCAATGGACGCCCGTTCGCAAGATTTCGCGTCGTCGGCAACCAAGGAGGTCTGAGCAGTTGGCTGTCAAGCTATCTAACCCGTTGAGTGCGATGCGAAAGCCCCAGCCCGCACCCGCGCCGCCGACGCCGACGCCGAGTGAAACGAGATCGCGCACGCCGAAAATCGAAACTGGAATGACTTGCCGCCTATGCGATTCGGACCGGCTGCTCAGCGTCTTGGACCTCGGGGCGACTCCGCCGTGCGAAAAGTTCCTCACGGCCGACGAGCTCGACCTGCCAGAACCCACCTTTCCGCTGCATCTGCGGGTGTGCGAGGACTGTCTGCTCTTGCAGATCCCGGCTCTGATCACGCCCGAGGAGACATTCAACGAATACGCCTACTTCGCCTCCTACTCGGATAGCTGGGTGCAGCATGCCAAGAGCTATGTCACCGACACCGTACGACGCCTGAAGCTCGGTCCGGAATCTTTCGTGGTGGAGGTCGCCAGCAACGACGGCTACCTGTTGCAACATTTCGTCACCGCGGGCGTGCCGTGCCTGGGCATCGAGCCGTCGCTGAATGTGGGTGCGGCCGCCCGCGACCGCGATGTGCCCACGGTGTCAGCGTTTCTCGACCCGCAGATAGCCCAGGGCATTCGCGACGAACATGGCCCGGCTGACCTGGTGGTCGCCAACAACGTCTATGCACACATCCCTGATCTGCGCGGCTTCACCCGGGCCTTGCGCCGGCTGCTCGCCGACGACGGCTGGCTGAGCATCGAAGTGCACCACGCGCTGCATCTGGTGAAACTTGGCCAGTTCGACACGATTTACCACGAGCATTTCCAGTACTACACGCTGTTCTCGGCCATCAACGCCCTCGCCACCGCCGGGCTGGCCGTCGTCGACGTCGAAGTTTTGCCGACCCACGGCGGGTCGATCCGGGTCTGGGCGCGGTCCGCCGAAGTCGCCGGGCCGCCGACAGACCGGGTGGAAAAGGTGCTGCGCGCCGAGGATGCGGCCGGGCTGCATCGCGCCGACGGCTACCTACAGTTGCGTCCGCAGACCGAGGCCACCCGCCATGCGCTGCTGCGGTTCTTGTTGCAGTGCCGTGCCGAGGGCAAGCGCGTGGTCGGTTACGGTGCGCCCGGCAAGGGCAACACCCTGCTCAACTACTGCGGGATTCGCAGCGATCTGCTGGAATACACCGTCGACCGCAATCCCTACAAGCATGGCCGTTTCACGCCCGGCACCCGCATCCCGATATACGAGCCGGAGCGCCTCGCCGAGGACCGGCCGGACGTGGTGCTGGCGCTGCCGTGGAACCTCGAAACCGAACTGACTGAGCAGCTCGGTTACCTCTCGCAGTGGGGCGGCCAGCTTTTCTTCCCCCTTCCGACCTTACATCCGGCGCGACGACCATGATCCGGAATGCGTTGTACGCGAAGCACATTGATACGCCAGACGCGTGTCGCGGTGCGGCCATGACCTGTCGGGCCTGTGATGGTACCCACCTTGATCGCGTCCTCGACTTGGGCACGGTGCCGGCGGCAGACCATTTTCCGCTGGCCGGCGAACCCGTGACCCCCGAGGAGACGTCGCATCCGCTCGCGATGGATCTGTGCGTTCATTGCGGACTGGCCCAACTCGCGCACGACGACACCGAGACAGCCGAACCGCGCGGCGTCGAGCCTCAGGCCTTGCGCGACCAGGCTGTGGACGCTATCCGGCAGGTGGCCGGCGCGGGCTGGTTACGCGGAAGCACCGTTCGCGAATTCGGCAGCCCACATGGCGGGTCGTGGCTGCCGCTACTGGTCGACCGCGGTTACTCGACGATCGAGCGTGCTACCGAACCAGCCTCCGTGGTGCTCGATTCCTTTGGCATCATGCATGATTCGGACCAGCGTGCGGCATTCCAACTGCGCGCCGACGCGACCGCGCCGGACGGGGTTCTACTCCTGCAATTCCACTCGTTGTTGACGATTGTGCAGAAGGGCCAGTGGAATTCGCTGCGCCACGGCCACTTTGCTTACTACTCGCTGACGGCGTTGACGCGGCTGCTGGCGGCGGCCGGCATGAGCATAGCCTCAGCGTGGGAGTTCGACCTGTACGGAGGAACCGTCTTGGTTGCCGCGGTGCACGGCAACGCCCAACCCGACCGGAGCGTCACCGACATCTTGCGGCGCGAAAGGGAGTTCGGCATCACCGAGCCGGCCGTCGTACAACGACTGCAGCACTCCGCTCAAGACCACATCGCGCGGCTGCGGGACTGGCTGCTGGCGCAGGCAGGCGGCGGGCGCACGGTCTACGGGTATGGCGCCGGCTCCCGCGTCGGTGCGCTGTTCAGCATCGCGGGGGTCGATCGGCGGCTGGTGCGCGCTGTCGCCGACGCGTCACCGGCCAAACAGGGGCGCCGGATACCCGGCACCGACGTGGTTATCGTCTCGCCCGAGCAGCTCATCGCGGCGGATCCCGACCGGGTGCTGCTGACACTGCCGGACCTCTACGACGAGGTACGGCAGAAGTTTCCGCAACTCGACGGGCGCTGGTCAGTCGACATACTGAATTGAGACCGCCAATGCACCTAGTAGACGACAAGCCAACGCTGCCGAATTTCGCCGAGCACCACGAAGACACCAAGAACCACCCCCTTGAAACGCCGTCCGCGCCACAGGAATACGTGCAACGGTATCTGTCTCGGCAGCTAGCGCACCGGCGCGGCGACCGGAAGTCATTGCGCATCATCGACATTGGCTGCGGCCGCGGCGACACCGTGGCGTGGCTGCGCGGGCAGGGTTGGGACGCCTATGGGATCGATATCTCGCCGGAGTACATACAGCGGGGCCGCCAATACCTGGAGGCGCACGGTGACGATCCCACCCGCTTGCGGGTAATCAACCACGACTTCAGCTATCCGTTCGCAGACAACATGTTTGACGTAGTGTTGTCCGACCAGGTCATCGAACACATCGCAGATCTGGAAGCATTCGCCGCAGAGGTGGCGCGGATCTCGGCACCAGGCGCGAGCGGGCTGCACATCTGGGACGCCAAATGGCGTCCCGTCGAAAGCCACCTCAGGTCGCCGTTCGTGCACTGGCTGCCCAAGGGCCGGTTACGCCGTGCCGCGGTGGCGGCGGCCCTGCGATGCGGGCTCGCCGCACCATATTTCACGCAGTTCCCGTTTCGTGACCGGGTCGAGATCTTTCACCGGTTCAGCGAGGAGGAGACCTATTACCGGTCATTGCGCAGCAGCATCGCCACCATGGAGCGGCACGGATTGCGTTGTGACGCACGGCTGAGCGCACAGGACAAGATCGGGCTTCGTCTTCCGGCCGCGCCGAAGGCGACGCTGCCGGCGCTGGGATGGCTCTACCGGCACATGCTGACGGCGGTGGTGGAGACACGCAAGTGATTGGCCGAGCAGACGCAAAATCACCCTTTTCGGCACGAAAACGGGTGATTTTGCGTCTGCTCGCGGAAGGGCGGCGGCAGTGAATTCGCTTAGGGTGCTGTGGCTTTCGCCGTGGATGCGGCCCCTGGCGCGGGTCCAGGCCGACGCCTTGCGCCGACGGGGAGTCGACGTCCTGCTGGTGACCACCGACCACCACCATCCGGAAGCCGACGCGGCTCGGCCCTACGAGCTGGTGCTCGACCCGCGTGTCCGCGCCGCGGCCACCTGGCCGGCCTGCCTGGGCGCCTGGCGCAGGGTGCGCGACTATCGGCCGCACATCGTGATCGCCGAGTTGGTCAACGATCCGCGCTGGATGGCCTTGGCCGGCTCGGCACCGCGCCTCCAGTTGGTGCATGACGACAACCCGAAAGACGCCGTCGAACAGCGACGCCCGTACGAGCGCGCGGTGTTCGACCGCTGGGGCGCCCGCTCGACGGCCACCGTCGTCTACAGCCAGCATGTGGCCGCCGCGATCGCCGGCCGGCGAGACGTGGCCGGTCACCCGATCCACGTGCTGCCGCTCAGCAGCGACCTCGCTGCCGACCTGGTGCCTCCCTTCGTCGACGCCGACGGCCGCCGCGATCTGGTGATGATCGGACGGCTGAATCCGTACAAGAACCTCGACGTGGTGTTGCGGGCCTGGCAGCAGCATGTGGCCGGGCCGGCGTGGCGCGGCGATGAGCTGGTGCTCATCGGCGACGGCGCCCTGAACCCCGACACCTTGCCCGAACACACCCGCTGGCAGGCCGGCAAGTACCGCTACGTCGACATCCTCACCACGCTGGCACGCGCAAAGGGTTCGGTTGTGCACTACCGGCGCGCGTCCCAGAGCGGGGTGCAGGTGGTGTCGATGCAACTTGGCGTCATGCCGATCGTGTCGGTGGCCGGCGGACTGCCGGAGTTCCAGCCGCCGGGGTGCCCACCGATCGGTGTCGACGACGTCGACGGGCTCGCGGCCGCGTTCGACGAGCTGGCCGATCCGTTGACCGCGGCGCGGCGCGGCGCCGAAGCGGTGCGCCACTTCAACCAGCGATTCGCGGTCGACCACTGCGCCGACGGCCTGCTGGACGTCATCACCGAGGTGCTGCGCCGTTCCCCCCGCGTGCCGGCCGTCACCGGGACGGCGCGATGACGCCGCAATCGGTTGGCACGGTGCCGGCCCGGAGGCTGCCGGGGATGGCCGCCGCCGCCCGCGCCTTCGGCCGCCCTCGCCGCCGCGCCACCGAGCCGAAATCCGGTTGGCTGCCCGCGAACTTCGATCGCTTCATGGCGATCCGACGATTCAGCGCACTAGACGGTTGCCGGGCCTTGAGCGTGATTGCGGTGGTGTGGCAGCACACGTCGGGCAGTCCGGCTCCGTCGTTCCTGCAAAAGGGGTTCCTGGGGGTGGACTTCTTCTTCGCGATCAGCGGCTTTCTCATCACCAGCCTGCTGCTGCGCGAACGAGATGCCGTCGGCGCGATTTCGTTGCGCAAGTTCTACGCACGCCGCGCCCTGCGCATCTTCCCGCTGTACTACTTGGCGCTGCTGATCTACGTCGGGCTGGTTGCTGCGACCCGACGGCACACCCCGGAAGGTATTCAGTTCTTCCATCATCTGCCGGCGTTCGCGACGTATACCTACAACTGGTTCTCCAGCTCCGGCCATCAAGTGACGTTCAATTTCGCCTGGTCGCTGGCCACCGAGGAACAGTTCTATCTGCTGTGGCCGCCGCTGCTGGTGACGACGCTGATGATCACCGGCGGCAAGCGGGTCTGGCCGTCGCTCGCCGTCTTGGTCGTGCTGATCGCCGTATCGCAAGGCGTCGGCCTGATGACGGACGCGTCGGTCATGCCGTGGCGCATTCCGGCGAGCCTGTCGCTGCCGATCCTGCTGGGTGCCGCCGCAGCGCTGGTGCTCACCACCAGGCGTGGTTTCGCCGCGGTGAGCGCGGTCGCCGGGCGCCTGTGGTCGGCGCCGGTCGCCGCGCTGCTGCTGGCGTTGGCGATCATCGCAGACACGCCGCTGCAGGTCGTCGAGGTCCTGATGGTCTTGGTGGTGGTCGCTACCTGCATCGTCGAGTGGACGCCGTTGCACCCCATGCTGCGCTGGCGCCCGCTGGCCTTCGTCGGAGTGATCAGCTACGGCGTTTACCTGCTCCACAACCTGTGCGCGAACGTGGCCCGGATAGTGACCGGCGAGCACGAAGGAATCCCGCTGTTTGTGGTCACTCTCATCGCGGTGATTCCCTTGGCGTACTTGAGCTTCCGGTTCTTCGAGACCCCCGTGCTGAAGCTGAAACGCAAATACGAGACACGCGGCGAGCATGAAGGTGACGAGTTGTCTCGCCTAGCGGCACTGTCGCGGAGCGATCCCGAACCAAAAGCGCCTTAGCTCAACGGATTGCAGGCCGGTCACCGGCCAGGTCGGTCCACAGCTGAGTCAAACGCTGGTGCCAGCGTTCCAGCGCGAAGTCGGCGGCGCGGCCACGTGCCGCCTCGGCCAAGCGCACTCGCAACCGCTCGTCATCGACCAGCGCGGTCAGCGCCCGGGCGATCTCGTCCGGACGACCCGGTGGCACCAGAAAGCCGTTCACGCCATCTGTGACCGCCTCGCCGATGCTGCCGACCCTCGTCGTCACCGGCACCAGTCCATAAGCCATCGCCTCCAGCAGCGCCATCGGCAGACCTTCGTCGTAGCTCGGAAGCACGAAAATGTTTGCCTCGCAAAGCAATTGGTCCCGAGACGATGAGTCGACCCAGCCCGGCACCGAAATCGTGCCGCTCAATCCGGCGGCGTCGACCGCCGCTTGCACCCCGGCCACGTCACCGTCACCGGCGAGGGTCACCCGCAACCGGTTGCGAACGGACTCCGGCAATGCCCCGATTGCGGCGATCACGTCGTAGCTGCCCTTACGCAGCCCCAGCCGGCCCAGCGCCACCACGTGCACCCGCTCCACGCCGGCTTGCGCCACCGAGGACTCGGGAATCCGGACAGCGTTGTGCAGCACGGCAATTCGCTCGGGATCGATGGCCAGTCGGCTCGCGTACTCCGCGACGTGACCGTTACCCAGAACCATCCACCGGTCGGCGACCAGCATGCGTCTGACCGCCGCCCGAACCGGCGCGGGTTGCCGGTCGAACCAGCCGGCGAAGTCGTAGCTGTGCGCGTGGATCACCGCGGGCACGCCAGCCGTCCGCGCCGCCCACAGGGGCATTGCCTTGCGAATCACGCTGCCGCCGTGGGCCAGATGAACGTGCAGCACGTCGACCCGTCGGCGCAGCACCAGCCAACTGGCGCGCAGCATTCCGCGGCCACCGACAACGAGGCGCTGCACCAGTGAGCCGTCCACATACGTCGGCACCACCGTGATCGACATTCGCTCGTCGGGATGCTCTGTCATCAGGGCGGCCACGGTGGCCATCCCGCCGCGGCTGGCTGTGCCGGCCGGCGCCGGACCGACCACCAGGACCCGCAGGGTGCCCGCCGGCGAGCTCACCGGGATATCCCGGCCGGCACGGGCTCGGCCGGCTCGGACTCGGCAACTACGTCGTCGGTCTGCTGTGTCCCGCCGCGCAGGCTGGCGAACGCCATCGCCGCGCCCAGTGCCAGGCCCAGCGTCAGGCCGTTGGGCGACTCCTCGGGCAGCGGGTCGACGTTGCACATCACCAGCAGACCGACCGAGACCGCCGCACTGATCTTGGCCGGCACCGAACCGCGACGCAGCGCCCGCACCACTGGCACACCGGCGAACAACACAAAGGCCGCCATGCCCACCGCCCCGGCCTTGACCAACCACCAGAGATAGAAGTTGTGCGCGTAGGTGGTGCCCAGCGTCTCGGTGAACCCGGTCGGGTCGTTTCCGAACGGCAATTGATACGCATACCCCAACCCGTGGCCGAACACCGGCGCTTTGCCGATTGCGGGAATCAGATGGTCGTTTTCGGCCAACCTGTCCAGCGTCGACTGGTCGACGGCCAGCGCACTGGCCGACACGCCACCGAGGACCCGGTGGCTGTAGGCCGTGAGTTGATCACTCAGCCATGCCCCGGCCGCCGAATGCTGCAGCAGGAACAACGCACCCGGCAGAGTGACCGCCAGGATCGCCGCGCCGACGGCAAGGAAGCCGAAGGTGCGGCGCAGGGCCGACCAACCCAGGTTGGCCAGAAACGCGACAACAGCGGCGATGGTCGCGGAGATGAGGGTGTTCCGTGAGAACGCCAGCAGGGCAATGACGAGGGCGGGAACGCCAAGGACGAGGTAGGTCGCGGGCTGGACCCGGCCGACGATGGTCGCGGCGACCAAGGCGGTGAGCACGGCGACGGCGGGAGTCAGGGCCGTGGTGATGACGCGGGTCACCGACTCACCGGTCTCCACACCTACCTCGCGACCGACCAGCGTGATGCCATGCAACGAGCCCATCACCGCCATGCCCGCCGAAAACCACAGCATCACCGCGATCGCGCCCATGACTCCCTTGATGTAGTCGCCGGTGACGATCAACAGTGCCAACACGAACCCGGCGACCATCTCCAGCAGGAACGTGGCTTCGCGCACCACAGCCGCCGGGGCATGCCCGGTTTCGAAGCCGACGGCCGCGAAGTACAACACGACGACCACGAACATCGCCGGCAACACGAAGTCGGTAAACCGCGGCCGCACGAAGGGAATGAGATAGCAGATGCCCAGCAACAAGGCCAGGTGATAGGCGTAGATCGACACCGGCCCAAACACTTTGCCGACGTGTAAGCCCTGCGGCAGCGACGCCATCGCCAAGAACAGCGCGACCCAGACCATGGCCTCCGGTCTCGACCAGTACACGACCAGGCAGAACATCGCGCCGATCACCATCAAGCCGTAGACGGTGGTGCGCACCGAGAACACGCCGAACAAGAAGCACCCGAACAGGAACAGTCCCAGCAAAGCTGCGTTCATTGCCAGGCGCTGGCGGCTGCGCAGGTACAGAATCACGCTGAGCCGCTGACCTTGGCCCGGTAGGTGCGCGTCGATGCCCTGGCGTGCCGGGCCACCCGGGCATCGGTCAGCACGGTGCCGACCAGGTTGGCCCCGGCGGCACGCAGTGCGGTCAACGCGTCGGCGAGTTCGTCCTGGGTGGTGCGCCCCGCCCGGACCACCAACACCGTGGCGTCGACAGCGCCGGCCAGCAATCCCGAGTCGGCGGTGGCCAGCACCGGCGGACCGTCAACCACCGTGCGGTCGAAAGCGGCCGAAACGTCGCGCAGCACCTGGTCCAGCCGCTCGGGCAGGTAGGCGCTGCACGGCAGGGTGTCGCGGCGGACCGCGCGCGCCGCCAGGACGAACAGCTTCGCAATCGGGCTGGCCTTGACCACCTCGTCGGCGATATCTGGGTTGGCCAGCGCATTGCCCAGCCCCTCCCCGGATTCGACTTTCAGCAGGCCGGCGATCACGGGCCGGCGGGTGTCCCCCTCGACCAGCAGGACATCCTCGCCTAGCTCGGTGAACGCCCGGGACAGATTCAGCGCTGTCGTCGTCGTGCCCTCGCCGCCGAACGGCGCCGCCAGCAAGACTCGACGG
Organism: Mycobacterium sp. NGS66; assembly: GCF_059812225.1. NCBI lineage: Bacteria > Bacillati > Actinomycetota > Actinomycetes > Mycobacteriales > Mycobacteriaceae > Mycobacterium > Mycobacterium sp. NGS66. The sequence goes on from NZ_JCALCG010000018.1 coordinate 78,834, forward strand.
GATTCGGAGCCCATGGCGCGCAGCAGCCGGGCCCGCAGGCCGCGAACGGCGTCGTCGAAGGAGATATCGGTGCCATATCGTGGGGCGTTGCCGCGACGTCCGGGTAGCTCCGCCAGCGTCCGCAGACCCGAAAGTTCTTCCAGTTTCTGGCGGGTGCGCACGGTACGGTCGGTGGCCTCGCGGGTCAGCGCCACCCCGATGCCGAGCAGCAGACCGGCCACCACGCCCAGGGCCATGTTGCGCAGCGGCACCGGCTTGAACGGGTGATCGGGCACGCCGGCCTGCTCCACCACCGTCGCCCGGGCGACCGGCCGTGGCTGGGTCGGAGTGGCGGGCTGCGGGTCGGCGGCCGGAGCCGGTGTGGGCACCACGGTCGTCTCACCCGGCTGAGGCTGTCCGTCGGGGTTCGCCGGCGGCGACGTCTGCGGGGCAGGGCTGCTCGCCGGCGCGGCCGGCGCCGGACCCCGGGGACTTCCGCCGAGGGTGCCGACGATCGCCGTGAACTGCTCGGCCATTGCCTGCGCCAGTGCGGCCGCGCGCTTGGGATCGGTGTCGGTGACGGTGATGGTGAACAGCGTCGATTTGGGGGTGAAGGTCACTTGGGTCCGGCTGGCCACGTCGTCCGCGCTGATCGGCAGGTTCAGCTGCTTGACCGCCCGCTCGGCGACCGCATGCCCGCCGGCCACCGCCGCGTAGGACGACAACCGTTCCTGGGCGGCCTGGGTGCCCTGGAACACCTGGGTGAGGTCGGTCTCACCGGAAAACGAGATGAGCACGGTGGCCGACGATTGATAGCTCTTCGTCTGGAATGCGGTCACCGCCGCGGCACCGATCAGGCACGCCAGGAAGGCAGCGGCGAACAGCTTCCAATGCGAAGCCAGAGTGCGCGCGAAAGTGCGGAAATCCACTAATACCCCCGTGGTCGCGATTCCGAGCTGCCCTGCGTCGAACAGTCGAAATCGCGGGTTCGTCTGCTTTGCCCGGGCCGGGCGAAGTCACCGGTCATTATGACCCATGACGGGAGCAAAACCGCAGGCCGCGTCATCGCTGGGCGGCAGCGGTCAGCGCATCGCGAGGAACGTCAAGCGTTGCGATCGAATACCAACCGGAGCCGTCGCGGCCGTCGCGCGCCAACTCCATCGGCGGATAGTTCACCACGTGCGTCCCCTGGGCCTTGTGCTGCTGCCAGGCAACCGAGGCCTGCAGCCGGTAGCGGCCCGGGGCCAATCCCGTCAGTGGCACGGCTACCGACTCGGTAGACGACACCGGAACGGGTTGGTCACCGGAGTTGTCACCGGTGTGGACAAGGGATTTCAACGCCACGGTCGCCGGCAGACTCCGGACGACCGCGCCGGAGAAATCAACCAACCGATAGCCGGGCACCCATCTCTCGGTGGCCGCGGCGGCGCCATAGTTCGTCCAGGTGACCGCGATCCTGGCGGTCCGGTCGCGCATTGTCTGCGACCCCGCCCGGGCCTCCACCGAATACCGGTAGCCCGCCGCGACGTTGGCTTGCGCCCACAACAGGTACAGCTGCGGGTCCATGGCGGTGGTCGAATTGGCGTCCAGAAAGTTCACGCTCGACGTCATCGATACGTGGTAGTTGACCACGTCGCGCAGACCCTTGACGTAATAGGCCTTGGCGTCGGTCTTGGTCGGCGGTGCGCCGCCCCACTCGGTGATCACCGGCGCTTGGGCCAGCCGCTTCTTCAAATCGGCCACGAGCGGGTCTTTGGTCACCACGTAGCGGGATCCGCTGTCGTCGGCCCAGACCGGAAAGGGTGCGTAGACGCCGAGCGCGTCGGAGCGGATGCCCACCGGGGCGACCAGCTTTTTGGTGACGTCGTCGGCGAGCATCTGACGCACGATCTCGGGGTTGGCGACGGTGACGACCAGCTGCGTGCCCGGGAAGGCGTTGACGTTGGCCGCGACCAGCCGCCGGATGGACGCGATGGTGATGTTTTGGTCGCGGAACTGGCTGTAATAGCCGAGGGCGGCCACGCTGTCGTCGGGTGCGGGACCCGGCGCGTTCAGCACGTCGCGCAGATAGGCGATGTGGTCTTCGCTGAAGTCCCCGTAGCCGGAGAACTCGAAAACGCTGAGCCGCTCGTCGTGGTCGTAGCGGCGACCGAGCGCGGCCAGCAGCTGTTCAAACCCGTCCAGATATCCGGGGTCATTCCAGTTGGGCACAACTTGCGTCACGCCGCGCGTGGATGAGCCCGCCGGCGGCCCGGCGTACTCGGTGCTCGCGCCGGGAAGGGCGCGGACCCAGTCCGGGATCTCGATGTTGGTGTCGTTGGGATAGACGGCGTCACAACAGGAGTTGTAGGCGTAGACGCGAAGCGTAAGCCGCATGTTGCGGTCGGCCAGCTTGGCCAGCGCATCGTCGATCACGCTGAAGTCGTACTTGACCTCGTCGGGAGCATTCGCCGGCAGCGACCGCGGATCGCGTGGTTGCAGCTGCCGCCATGACACCCGCATGCTCGCGTCGTATGACGCCGGCCAGGCCGGATACCGCTGCTGCGCGGAATTGCCTTGCGGGAACAGGGGAACCAGCAAGTCTTCGTATTGACCGCGCAGGGGATTGGCGATCTCCTGGACGCCCGCGGGTATCGCCGAACTGACGATCGCGTTCAGCGGCCCGAGCTCGGTTCGGCGGCTACCGCCGCAGCCGTTGAGCGCCAGCGTCGCGCACGCGACAATCAGCAGCGCCTTCGTTCGCAACACCGTCGGCAAGACTAGATGGCTCCGAGCGACAAGGCTTCGCGGTCGGCGAGGAACGGCATCGGCATCCAGCGCGCCGACAATAGCGCCTCCATCGCATTGCCCGGCACGGGTCGCGACAACAAGAAGCCCTGCGCACGGTGACATCCGTGTTGCATCAAAGTCAGTGCGGCAGCGGGTGTTTCGACTCCCTCGGCGACCAGCTGCAGCCCGAAGGCCTCGGCCAGCCCGATGATGGCGCGAACGATGGCCAGGTCACCGGCGTTGGTGCCCAAGTCACGCACGAAACCGTTGTCGATCTTGAGCATGTCGACGGGCAGGGACTTCAGGTGCGACAGGACCGCGTAACCGGTGCCGAAGTCGTCGATGGCGATCTGGACGCCGACCTCCTTCAGCTCGGCGAGGGTCTTGCGGGTGGTTTCGATGTCTTGCACCACCGCGCGCTCGGTGATCTCCAGGCACACCGATCCGCCGTCGATACCGAATTCCTCGATGGTCTCGGCGACGCTGCGGACGAAACCGCGGGTGATCAGTTGCACCGGCGAGACGTTGATGCGCAGGGTTGCGCTCTGCCCGACGCCGTTGGCGCGCCAGCGGCTGAACTCCGAACAAGCCGCCCGCATCACCCAGCGGCCCAATTCCCCTGCCAGATTGGTCGATTCGGCCACTCCGATGAACGAATCGGGCAGCAACAGGCCCCAGATGGGGTGTCGCCATCGCACCAGTGCCTCGGTGGCCACGATGGCGCCGGTCCACAGGTCGACCTCGGGCAGATAGTGCAGCAGCAGCGCTTCGCTGTCGATGTCGCCTTGCAGGTGCAGCTCGATGTCGTTGCGGAACGCACTCTTCAGCGACATGTCGTCGGTGGACAACGCGACCTGGTTGCCGCCGCCGCGCTTGGCCGTCAGCACCGCCTCGTCGGCGCGGCGGAGCAGGTCGGTGCTGTTGTCGCGCCCCGGCATGCCCACCGCCACTCCGATGCTGACGGTGCGGGTGATCATGTGGCCGCCGATGGCCAACCGCTCGCGCAGCATCGCGCCCAGCCGGCGGGCGAACGACTCCGCGGTCCCGGCAGACATCGCCTGATCGGGAATGACGACGAACTCGTCGCCGCCGATTCGGGCGATCATGCCGTTGCTTCCGGCGCACACCCGGATCCGTTGGGCAAAGACCCGGATGAACCAGTCGCCGGCGGTGTGCCCCAGATAGTCGTTGATCGGCTTCAGCCGGTCCAGGTCCAGGTACAGCACCGCGACGGGCCCGCCGCTTGCCTTGGACAGTCGCTCGGAGAGGTGCGCGACCAGCGCGCGCCGGTTGTACAGGCCGGTCAGGTCGTCGTGTTCGGCGAGGTAACGCAGCTTTTCCTCGGCAGCGATACGAGCCTGCACTTGCGCAAACAAGGCCGCTACCGCCTCGAGCGTGTTGATCTCGTCTTGCTTCCACTTGCCGCCGCCGGCCTTGACGAACGCCAGCACCCCGGTGGTGATGTCATGCGAGACCAGCGGAGCGGCGGCGACCGACGGCGCTGTGCCCGCATCGGCTCCGCGCCGCTGGAAGGGCCGGTTGCCGTTGTCCGGGCGGATCACGACGGGTTTGCGGCCGTGCTCGCACTGCGCAAGCACCGGGTCGGCGCTGGTGAAGTGCACAACAGCCAGCGGGTCGGGATCCGGGACGTCGGTTCTCGGCGGCCACTCGGCAACCAGTATCGAGGCCCGGATGTCGTGGTCGTGGTGACGCAGGAAACTACCGGTCAAACCCAGCTGGTCAACAAGCTGTGCGAGCACGCTTTCCGTGACCTGGGTGGCAGTCGAGGCGGTGGCCTCCATCAGCTGCTTGGCCACGGAGGTGACGACCAGGTCCAAACTGCGCGGCACGAGGTCCTCCAAGGGCTGCCCCGCTGGACACTCCGCCATCCGGCGCCCACCAGGGACTTGTCGTTACAAACTGCTTTCCCGATGCACGCCGGCGCGCAGCCGGGATCCCCGATTGTTCACTTGCTCATGGTTATTCGGCCCGGGGTAGGCAACGAACCGGCAAAGCGTATCACGCAGGGCCCGCTCTGGCTCGGTTCAATCCGGCCTGCGACCTGCGCTGAAAGCGCTTCCCCGAGGTTGTCCGCCGGCTCTCACCCCGCGCCGGCCGGCGTGGGTTAGGGTTGACGCCTCAGCAAACGGCGCAAATACCAGTCAGGGGCCGGCGATGCCTGTCGCAAGCTCGATCAAACGTTGGCTGGCGCCGGCAGCCAGGGCGGTCGCGCCGCGCCGGTTCTGGCGGCGCAAATACCGCATCCTGCAGCGTCTCGGCGAATCGCACCCCGACGTCATGCTGGCCCGCTCGCTGTGCGACCCGGACCGCATCTCCGTGGACATCGGGGCGTCCATCGGCGAATTCACCATCGCCATGCTGGAATCGTCGCGCGCGGTGATCGCGTTTGAACCGCGCCCGGCGCAGGCCCGCGACCTGACGGCGATGTTCGAAGCCGTCGACGCCCCGGTTCGGGTCGAGGCGGTGGCCCTGTCCGACCAGCCGGGTGTCACCACGATGCGGGTGGTGCCCGACGACCCGGGGCGCAGCACCATCGACGACAGCAACACGCTGAGCGACGTGGGCGGCGGTGGCGATCCGGTCCAGGCCATCGACGTTCCGGTGCAACGCCTCGACGACTTGCAGCTGGACAACGTCGGCCTGGTCAAGATCGACGTCGAGGGTCACGAGCTGGCCGTGCTGCGCGGCGCCGCGGACACGATCACCCGCAACCGGCCGGCGGTTCTGGTCGAAGCCGAAGAACGCCACCATCCGCACGCTGTCGCGGCGATCAGCGAGTTCCTGACCGGGCTTGGGTACGCGGGCTATTTCGACGTGGACGGCAGCCGCCGGCCGGTGCAGGAATTCGATGCCAACGAGCATCAGAACCCGGCGAACATCGGCGGCCGCGAAGACGGCTGGGTTCGCCGCGGCGTGTATGTCAATAACTTCGTCTTCCTGCCAAAGGACGCGTGAGACACGTCACAATCGCGGCCCAGCATGTCACGCCTGGCCGGTTCTCGGTGTCTGAAGGGCACAAGCCCGATCAACAGGAGACAGCAATGACCAAGAGAACTCATGTCGTCGTCGTGGGCGGCGGATATGCCGGCACCATGGCCGCCAACCATCTGCGGCAGCGCCCGGACATCGACATCACCCTGGTGAACCCGCGGCCGGTGTTCGTCGAACGGATCCGGCTGCATCAGCTGGTCGCCAGCACCGGCACCGCGACCGTCGACTACGGTTCGCTGCTCGGCGAGGGGATCCAGCTGATCGTCGACAGCGCCGACCACATCGACGCCGACGCCCGCCGGCTGGTCCTCTCGTCAGGCGCCGCACTGGACTACGACTACCTCATTTACGCGGTAGGGAGCACGGGTGCGACGCCCCAGGCGGTTCCCGGCGCGGCTCAATTCGCTTACTCGGTGGCCGATCTGGAGAGCGCGCAGCGGCTGCGCTACGCGCTGACCGACCTGCCGCTCGGCGCTCCCGTCGCGGTGGTCGGCGGCGGGCTGACCGGCATCGAAACGGCGTGCGAGCTGGCCGAACGGGGCCGCCCGGTGACCCTGATCTGCGGCGGAATTCTGGGGCCGTCGCTGAGTGACCGGGGCCGGCGCAAGGTCGCCAAACGGCTGCAGCGGCTCGAGGTGAACGTGCTCGAGTTCAATCCAGCGGGCGAGGTGCAGTGGGACGCGGTGGTGCTGGCCGACGGCGCCGTGGTGCCCAGCGCGGTGACGGTGTGGACGGCTGGGTTTGCCGTGCCCGATTTGGCCGCGCGCAGCGGCTTGGCCACCGATTCGATGGGCCGGCTGCTCACGGATGAGACGCTGACCAGCGTGGACAACGAGCGCATCGTCGCCGCGGGTGACGCCGCCGCCCCGTCGGGCCTGCCGCTGCGGATGAGCTGTCAGGCCGCCGGTCCGCTGGGCGCGCAGGCCGCCCGGACCGTGCTCAGCCGCATCGCCGGCCGCGCCCCCGAGCCGCTGAACCAAATATTCGTCGGCCAGTGCATCAGCCTGGGCCGCAGCGAGGGCATCTTCCAGATCTCGCACAGCGACGACACCCCACGCAACATCGCGGTGGCCGGCCGAATGGCCGCCTCGGTCAAGGAAGCGGTCTGCAAGGGCACGGTGTGGCAGCTGCGGCACGAGGCGGCCAAGCCCGGCTCCTACCGCTGGCTCAAGGGCGGCATGCGAAAGGCGCAATTGGCCGCCTTCCAGCCCGTGCCGGAGCAGGTAGCGCCGCGATGATTTCGTCGACCGGCGATGGTGAACACGCCGAACGGTTCACGCTGCTGCGGCCGTTGCTGTTCACCATCGCCTACGAAATCCTGGGCTCGGCAACCGAAGCCGACGACGTGCTGCAGGACAGCTACCTGCGCTGGGCCAACGTCGAACTGGCAAGTGTGCACGACACCAAGTCCTATCTGGCTCAACTGGTTACGCGTCAGGCGCTCAACGCGCTGCGGGCCGGTGCCCGGCGCCGTGAGGAGTACGTGGGGCCGTGGCTGCCCGAACCGCTGCTCCTCGAAGAACAGGACCCCTCGTCGGATGTTGTTCTGGCGGAATCGGTTTCGATGGCGATGCTGGTGTTGCTGGAAACGCTGAGCCCCGACGAACGCGCGGTGTTCGTGCTGCGCGAGGTGTTCGGTTTCGACTACGGCGAGATCGGCGAAGCGGTGGGCAAGCCGGCGGCGACGGTGCGGCAGGTCGCGCACCGCGCGCGAGAACACGTCCGGGCCCGGCGCAAGTGGGGCGGTGCCGCGCGGGAGCCGATCGACCCGCAACGCAACGCCGAGATCACCGCGCAGTTCCTGCAGACGGCGGCCAGCGGCGACGTGGAGGCGCTGATGGCGATGCTGGCGCCGGACGCCACCTGGATGGCCGACGGCGGCGGCAAGGTGAGCGCGGCCCGCAAGCCGGTGATCGGAGCCGAACGGGTCGCCCGAGCCATCACCGGGCTGATGCGTAAAGCCGGCACCGGCGTGCGCGTCGAGATCGTCACCTGCAACAGCGCCCCGGCGGTGTTGTTCTACCTCGACGACCAGCCGGCGATGGTGGTCACGCTCGAGATCGCCGACGACGTCGACGGGCCGAAGATCACCAACTTCTACGCGATGCGTAACCCAGACAAGCTGGCCGCCCTGGCTACCCCCCGCGAGATCAGCCGCGGCTAGAAAGCCAAGGTTCTGTCAAGCTAGGGCGGTGTTAATCGAGCGGCTCGGCGACCTTGGCGGCGCACCCCGCGTGCTGCGCGCCGTCGGCGACGCGACCAGCCGGCTCGATCTACCGCCTCCGGCCGCGCTGACCGGCGAGTGGTTCGGCGCGCTGGCCGTCATCGCACCCAGCGTCTCGGTGCAGCCGGTCGAGGCGGACCAGGCATTCGAGATCCGCACCGGCCCGGACGGACCGGACGGCATGGCGGTGGGCGGCGGCTGGATCGGCTACCGGTCCTACCCCGACCCCGGCGCCGACGGGCGCGGCCACCGGATCCCCGAAGCAGCCGGCGGCTGGACGGACTGCGTGCTGCGCCGCGACCGCGACGCGCAATGGTGGTATGAGAGCTTGTCGGGCGCGCCGATGCCGGACTGGCTGTCCGCCGCCCTCACCGCATCGGCGCCGCCGCAAGAATGCCGGATCGACTGGGGAGGCGCCGACCGCGAGACCCACCGCGCGGGAGTACTCGCCTGCCTGGAGGCAATCGGTGCCGGCGAGGTCTACCAAGCCTGCGTCTGCACACAATTCACCGGGAAGGTGGCCGGAGCACCGCTGGACTTCTTCGCCGACGGGGTCGCCCGCACTTCTCCGGCCCGGGCGGCCTACGTCGCCGGACCGTGGGGAGCGGTGGCCTCACTGTCTCCGGAGCTGTTTTTGCGGCGTCGAGGCGGCGCGGTGGCGTCCAGCCCGATCAAGGGCACGCTGCCGCTGGATGCCTGGCCGTCCGCGCTGAGGGCGTCGGCCAAAGAGGTCGCCGAGAACATCATGATCGTCGACCTGGTCCGCAATGACCTTGGGCGGGTGGCGATTACCGGCACGGTCACCGTGCCCGAACTGCTCGTGGTCCGCCGCGCGCCGGGCGTATGGCACCTGGTGTCCACCGTGTCGGCGCGGATTTCGGCCGAGCTTGCCACGTCGACGCTGCTGGACGCCGCCTTCCCACCGGCCTCGGTCACCGGAACACCGAAACTGCGTGCCCGTCAGCTGATTTCGCAGTGGGAGCCTGTTCGACGCGGGATATACTGCGGCACAGTCGGTTTGGCGTCGCCCGTAGCGGGGTGTGAGCTCAACGTCGCGATCCGTACCGTCGAGTTCGACACCGCGGGAAACGCGGTGCTCGGCGTCGGCGGCGGCATCACCGCCGACTCCGACCCCGACGCCGAATGGGAAGAATGCCTGCACAAGGCGGCCCCGATCGTCGAGCTGCCCGCCGCTGCGCCCGTCGGCTGACCTGGTTGCCGCTTGCGCGTGAATCCTGGGCTTTGCGCGTGAATCGTGGGCGTTGCGGGTGAGTCCTGGGCGCAGATTCGCGCCTTTTCCCGCCGTGGATTCACCGCGAAAGCCGTGAACTCACACCCCAAAGCCGTCCGCTCACACCGAAGCCGTCGACCCACCGGACGTCAGTCGTCTTGCTCGCGTGATTGCAGCACCGCGGCATACAGCTGGCGGGTGCGCACCTCCGAATGCCGGCCGGCGACCAGGCTGCACGCATCCTTGATGCGGACGCCGCCGGCGACCAGTTCCTCGACCTCTTCGACCAGCGTGTCCACCAGCGACGACGGGTCGGCGTGCGGGAGCGCCCCGCCCAACACGACGGTGATCTCGCCGAGGACGCCGTTGGCCGCCCACTCGGCCAGCTCATCGAGCGATCCGCGCACGACCTCCTCGTGCACCTTGGTCAGCTCCCGACATACCGCCGCCTGGCGCGCACCCCCCAGCTGCTCGACGGCATCGCGCAAGCAGGCGGCCAACCGCCGCGGCGATTCGAAAAAGACACACGTGCGCGATTCATCGGCGAGCGACGCCAGCCAGGTTCGGCGCGCCGACTTCTTCCGTGGGGCAAATCCCTCGAAGCAGAACTTCTCCGCCGGCAGACCCGAAACGGCCAGCGCGGTGATAACCGCGGAGGGTCCGGGCAGACACTGCACCGGCAGTCTGGCTTGCACGCAGGCCACGACCAGTCGATAGCCCGGGTCGCTGATCACCGGCATGCCGGCGTCGCTGACCACCAGGACCGTCGCCCCCGATTCGATCGCCGGGATCAGCGCCGCGGCCCGGGCCGCCTCGACCCGGTCGAAGAGGCTGACCACCCGGCCGGTGATCGTGACGTCGAGCGCCTTGGCCAGATTGCGCACCCGCCGGGTGTCCTCGGCGGCCACCACCTCGGCCTGCGCCAGCGCGTCGATCAGCCGTGGCGAGGCATCTGATGGCTGGCCCAGCGGGGTCGCGGCAAGCAATAGGCGGCCATGGGTCATGACGGACAGCCTACGATCGACGGGATGACCGCCCCGCCCCACGAAATGTCGGACGTCGGCGAGGAGCGTGTGGTTCCCGTCGTCAGCCCCGGGCCGCTGGTTCCGGTCGCGGATTTCGGACCGGTGGACCGGATGCGCGGTTGGATCGTCACGGCCGTGGTCGGGTTGCTCGGGGTGATAACCCGGTTTCTGAACCTGGGCTCGCCGACCGATGCCGGCACACCCATCTTCGACGAGAAGCACTACGCGCCGCAGGCCTGGCAGGTGTTGCACAACCATTGGGTCGAAGACAACCCGGGCTACGGCTTGGTGGTCCATCCGCCGGTCGGCAAGCAGCTCATCGCGCTCGGCGAGGCGCTTTTCGGTTACAACGGGGTGGGCTGGCGGTTCACCGGCGCCGTGCTCGGGGTCGTGCTGGTGGTGCTGGTGACGCGCATCGTCCGGCGGATCAGCCGCTCGACGCTGGTCGGCGGCATCGCCGGGGTGCTGCTCATCTGCGACGGCGTCAGCTTGGTCGCCGCTCGCACCGCACTGCTCGACGGCTTTCTCACCTTCCTGGTGGTCGCCGCGTTCGGTGCGCTCATCGTCGACCGCGACCAAGTTCGTCAACGAATGCACGTCGCGCTGCTGGAAGGCCGTATCGCCGAAACCCCGTGGGGCCCGCGTCTCGGGGTGCGCTGGTGGCGGTTCGGCGCCGGAGTCCTGCTCGGATTGGCTTGTGCGACAAAGTGGTCGGGTTTGTACTTTGTGCTGTTCTTCGGTGTGATGTCGCTGGCCTTCGATGTGGCAGCGCGACGGCAATACCAGGTGCCCAGGCCGTGGCTGGGGGTGCTGGGACGCGACGTGTTGCCCACCGGTTACGCGTTGGGGCTCATCCCGTTTGCCGTCTACTTGGCCAGCTATGCGGGCTGGTTCGCGTCCGAGACCGCCATCGACCGCCATCAGGTCGGCCTGACCATCGGGCCACGCACCTCAAATAGCTTCGTGCCACTGCCGGATGCGATTCGCTCGCTGTGGTACTACACAGCGAAGGCCTTCCAATTCCATGCCAGCCTGACGAATTCCGCGGGCAACCACCACCCGTGGGAGTCCAAACCATGGAGCTGGCCGATGTCGTTGCGGCCGGTGCTCTATGCCATCGACCACCAGAACGTTCCCGGCTGCGGGGCGCAGTCATGCGTCCGGGCGGAGATGATGGTCGGCACGCCGGCCATGTGGTGGCTGGCGGTGCCCGTACTGCTCTACGCGACATGGCGAATGCTGGTGCGACGGGACTGGCGTTATGCCGCGGTGTGGGTCGGCTATTGCGCCGGGTGGCTGCCCTGGTTCGCCGACATCGACCGGCAGATGTACTTCTTCTACGCGGCGACGATGGCGCCGTTCCTGGTGATGGCCATTGCGCTGATCCTGGGCGACATCCTTTACCCGGTTTACCCCGCGAATGCGGTCAGAGCAGTCAGAATGCGGCAGAGCTCCGAGCGGCGCACGCTCGGCCTGATCGCCGTGTCGTGCTACGTCGCTTTGGTGGCGACGAACTTCGCGTGGCTGTTCCCGGTGCTCACGGGTCTACCCATCTCGCAGGAGACCTGGGACATGGAGATCTGGCTGCCCAGCTGGCGCTAGTGCGCCGAGCAGACGCAAAATCGCCTGAAACAGACCTGATTTGGGGGATTTTGCGTCTGCTCGCCGGGGTTAACCGAGCGGATCGCGGGCGACCGGACACGACATACAGCGTGGGCCGCCGCGACCGGTGCCCAGCTCGGAGCCGGCGATCGTCAGCACCTCGATACCCGCATTCTCCAGACGGGTGTTGGTCTGCAGATTGCGTTCATAGGCGACCACCACACCGGGCGCCAACGCCAACGTGTTGTTGCCGTCGTCCCACTGTTCGCGTTCGGCGATCACCGGGTCCAGCCCGGTGTCGATGACCCGCAACTTGTCGATCCCCATCGCATTGGCTGCCGCCTCCAGAAAAGGAGCCGCGTCGCTGATGGTCACACCGTCGGGTGAGCGCTCGATGGTGAACGCCGTGAGCGTATCGACGACGTTGGCGTACATCACCACCGTGTCGGTGTCGACCATGGTGCACACCGTGTCCAGGTGCATCTGCGCGCGCCGCTGGGCGATGGGCACCGCCAGCACGGTGTGCGCCAGATCGTCGTCAAATAGGCTGCGCGCCAACGCTTCCGCGCCGGCCGGGGTGGTCCGCTCCCCGACCCCGACCGCGACCACACCCGGGGCCAGCAGCAACACGTCGCCACCCTCGACCGGGGCGGTACGCGATTCGTACGCTCGTCGCACACCGGTGAACCGCGGATGGTGGGCATAGATGAGGTCGGTCAGCGACGCCTCGCGGATTCGCGCCCGCAGCGCCAGCGACGGGATCACCACCCGCGGGCCGATCCAGATCGACGAGTCGCGGGTGAACACCAGGTTGGGCAACGGCTCGATGACGAAATCCCCGCCGTGGTGCATGCGCAGCACCAGCGACACGTCGGTGCGGGTGTCCGACGGCAGCTCCTCGAACGTCATGCCGGCCATCAACACGTGAGCCAACGCGGCAGGATCCAGGCCGCGCAGGTAAACCGAGAGCTCTTGCGCCAGCGGGGTACCGAGTCGGCGCGCATCGACGGCGGCAGCGACGCCCTGCATCCGGGCGGCCCCACTGTGCTGTAGCGCCTCGGTCAAAAGGTCGGACATCAGCAGCACTTCTACCCCGCGGGATCGCAGTAGCTCGGCGAACTGATCGTGTTCCTCCTGCGCGCGCGACACCCAGGGCAGCCCGTCGAACAGCAACTGGTCGCTGTTGCGGGGGTTGAGTCGTCGCAGCTCGGCTCCCGGCCGGTGCAAGATCGCGACCCGTAGCACGCCGACCTCGGAATTGGTGCCCAGCTCCACAGGACTCACAGTTAGAACCGTAGCCGCTGGCCGCGGCCCAGACTGATCGAACGGGTGTGCGATAAACTTCAGCACGTGGGAACCGCGGTCCAGGGCTCGCTGTTCGAGCACACCGAACGCCGCCAACTCGGCGACGGCGCCTTCATCGAGATCCGCTCCGGCTGGCTTCAGGACGCCGAGGGTCTGCTCGACGCGTTGCTGACCACCGTGCCCTGGCGGGCCGAACGGCGCCAGATGTACGACCGGGTCGTCGACGTGCCACGCCTGGTCAGTTTTCACGACCTGACGAGCGAAGAACCCCCGCATCCGATGCTGGCCCGGCTGCGGCGGCGACTCAACGACATCTACGGCGCCGAACTGGGTGAGCCCTTCACCACCGTGGGATTGTGCTGCTACCGCGACGGCAATGACAGTGTGGCCTGGCACGGCGACACCATCGGTCGCAGCAGCTCGCAAGACACCATGGTGGCCATCGTCAGCCTCGGGGCCACCCGCACCTTCGCGTTACGCCGGCGCGGGGGCGGCCCGTCGTTGCGGCTGGCGCAGGCGCATGGCGACCTGCTGGTCATGGGTGGGTCATGCCAACGCACCTGGGAGCATGCGGTTCCCAAGACGTCGGCGCCGACGGGCACCCGAGTCAGCATCCAGTTCCGGCCGCGCGACGTGCGTTGAGGCAGGCTAGCCGCGGACCGCGCTGACCGCCTTGACGAGCAGATCGCGGGCGCGTTGGGTGTCGACTTTGGCCACCGGCTGGTCGGGCACCACCAGCGGATTGGCGATGACGATCACCTGGTAGTCGCCGAACTGCGCGGAGTAGTCGTACAGTTCGCCGGTGCGGGGACCGCCCGGGACCACGGCCTGCAGGACCCGGTGCACCCCCAGCGTGCGCGCACTCTGGATGCGCGGAGCGTCGACGACCTCCATGCCCCCGCGGACTTGGCCACCGACGAATGCGACCTTGCTGCAATCCTTTCCGGGGTCGGTGAACGGTAGTTCCTTGGACGTCTCGACGGCGATGACGACGAAGCGGTTGCCATTGCCCTCGGCCGACACTGCGGCCATGTTGCCCTGCAGATCCGGTGGCATGTCCGGCCCGGCCGCCACTTTGGCACAGTTCGCCGGGTCGAATTTCAGTCCGTCGGGCAGCTTGCGGGCCGACAGCAGCTTGGGGTCAATCGCCCGTTCTGAAATATCGATGACCTTGAACTCGGGCCCAAAGCTGGACTTGATGCCGGTGACCTTGGCGATGTCGGCGTTGGAAGCGGAACCGGCGCCCGATGAGCAACCCGCGAGCACGCACGTTGATGCGATCGCGAGCGCCACCTTGAACATCGTGGCCAATTTACCCAACCGCAGCCGCTCAACTGCGTAACGCGGACACCGTTTTGACCAGCAGATCGGCGGCGAATTGTGGTGTCAGGGCGGGAAGTACCGAGCCGGGGTCGGTGGTCACCGTGGTGAATGCGTAGTAGTCGCCCAGATAGGCGACGAAAGTGGTTGTCCGCGAATCGATTTCGGCGCCGGACTCCACCGACGTCCGGGTGTCGGCGACCATGCCGACGGTGTCCGCCCCCTCGATGTGCGGGGCGTCGATCAGGTGGACGTCGGCTTCGATGTGCCCGGTGTGCGCGTCGGTCATGGTCCACCGAGCGCACCCGGCGAGAAGGTTGTGATCTGGAGCGACCGGGCCCGGCAGGGCCGGCAACGCCACCACCACCGCGTTGACGATGCCGCCCGAGCCCGACCCCGAGACGCCCTGCGCTTGGCCGCGCCCGTTGCCGGGATCGGCCAGCGTCGCGCATTGCGGCGGCTTGGTCGTGATGAGCGGGGCTTCGGCTTTCAGACCCCAGATCACCCGCGGCGCGGCGGCGACGGCCATGCCGCTGGTCACCTCGTAGCCAGGAGGCAGTTCGCGACCCATCCGCTTGATGTTGGCCGGGTGTACGCCGGTGCCGTGAGCCGACGGCGACGGGCTGACGACGGGCGCCGGCGGTTCAGCACACGCGGCGATCAGCAGTGTCGCGCAGACAGTGCACGGGCCAATCCAGAACGGCCGCATGCTCGTTCATAGCACGTGTCAGCCGACCGCCTCGATGACCTGTCGCGCGACGCGCTTGATTTGGTCGATCATGTCGCGCCCGAGGTGTAGGTCGCGGATTCGCGGCACATCGACGACGGTGGTGATGACCCCGACGTCTTCGCGCTGCCAGACCGCCCCGTAGTGGTCCATGATCGTTCGCATCGCCAGGTTGTCCGAGAGCATCCGCGCGGTGAACCTCTCGACTCCACCGACCCGGGCTGCGACGGACAGCGCCTCAACCAAGAAACTGCCGATCCCCCGGCCCTGGTATGCGTCGGCCACCAGGAACGCGATCTCGGCGACGGTCGGATCGCTTTCGTCGCGCACGAAACGCGCGTCGGCCACCGGGTTACCGTCGTCGGTGACCACCCAGACGAAGTGGTCGACGTAATCGACCTCGGACAGGTAGTGCATCAGCGCCGGGGTGGGCACGCGAGCCGTCATGAACCGCCGGTACAGCGTCTCGCTGGAGAACTGGACGTGGCCGCGAATGGTCCGCTCGTCGTCGCCCGGCAGGACCGGACGCAACAGCAACTCCGTTCCGTCGCGAACCCGGATCGAGATCGGCGTGATGAATGCGGCCAGCCGCTGGCGCACCGTGCGCAGCAGCCGTTCCGCGACCCCGGGGATGTGTACCAGGCGGGCGAAGGCGTCGTTGTCGCCGATCCACCCGGTCAGGGGCTCGGTCGTGGTGACCGTAGCGGTACGCGGAATGTTGCGCAGCAGGGCGATCTCGCCGACGATCATGCCGGGGAATGCGTGCTCGACGATCACCACACCGTCGTCGCCGACGTGCTTGATCTCGACTGCGCCTGACGCGATGAGCAGGAACGAGATTGCCCGCTCGCCTTGCTGCATCAGCAGTTGACCGGCCGCGGCCCGCAGCGGCTCGACGGTGGCCGCCAGCGGCAGCAAATCCGCAGCGGGGACTCCCTCGAAGATGTCCATCGCCGCGAGCTCTTCCACTCGCGGGCCGGTCAGCTCGGCCACCGCACTATCCCGGGGACTCGCCGCACTGCCATGAACCCGCCACCTGATCACGTCCCATCCGCGTCAGGCGCAATGCCCGGCTCGCGGTCCGACGCGACTCAGGTTATGGCGTCTGCCGCGGCGGCGGCAAGCAGACCCGTTAGCCTGACAGCAGTTCACCAGCTAGAACGAACGAGCAAACCGGAATGGACCCGCAATGGACAAGAGTCCGCTCGAGTTGACGCGCGCCCTACTCACGGGAACCCCGGAGTTGCGGCACGGCTTCCTCGACGTGCTGGGCGAATCGGCCGACTCCCCCGCGCCGACGTTTGCGCAACGGGCGATGCACAGCCCCTTCGTAGCGACCGTGTACGAGCGGCTCTGGCGGCCCGCCTCGTTCTACGTCGCCAGCGGGGTCACCACCGGAGCCGAGCAGCGCCGCGCGGCTTCGGCCCTGCGGTTGTCGAGCGCTCGCCGGCTGCTCGATGTCGCTTGTGGCCCAGGCAATTTCACCGGGCCGCTGGCCGCACAACTTCCCGACGGCGGTCTGGCCGTGGGATTCGACATTTCCGAGCCGATGCTGACCCGCGCCGTGCTCGACAACAGCGGGCCGCGCACGTGTTACGTCCGCGGCGATGCTCACATGCTGCCGTTCGACGACGAAACATTCGATGCCGTTTGCTGTTTCGGTGCGCTCTACCTGATGCCCCAGCCGTTCCGGGTGGCCCACGAGATGGTTCGGGTGCTGCGGCCCGGTGGCCGGATCGCGATCCTCACCAGTTACGCCGGCCAGCCGCCACCGGTCCAGCGCGTTCTGAAGGCCGGCGCCGGCATCATCGGGCTTACCGTGTTCGACCGGCACGCCTTCGTCGACCTGTTCTCGTCGGCGGGGCTGGTTGACATCGAGCAGGAGACGCAGCGGTTATTGCAGTTCGTCGTCGCGGCGAAGCCCGGTTGAGCCGGATCCTCCGTCGCCGAAACTGCAGCCAGGGCGCGCTGACGGCTCCGATCCGCGCCCTGGGCGCAGGATCGGCGCCGCCACTGCAGCGTCGCAGGATGGAAGCGCTGGCTAAGCCGTCGGGTCCGGAGCACCGACAGATTCGACCCGCACCGGCACACCGGTGAGCCATGCCATCCCCGACAGTGACTCGACGTCCTGCAGCGCGCTGGACGTCAGCCGGTTGACGTTGGCACCGCCGGCCTGGTTGGCCAATTGCCAAGTGCCGCTGCCCTTGTGACCCCAGCCGTGCGGGACGGCGATCACCCCGGGGACGAGGTCTTTGGTGGTCCTGACCACGATGGTGATTTCCCCGAACGGGGAGCACACCCGCACCACGTCGCCGTCGGCGACGTGCATGTCGGCTGCGTCGTCGACGTGGATCAGGGCGCGATGTTCACGCATCGACGACGGGCGCATCAACAACGGGGAGTTGTGCATCCACGAGTTCTCTGAGCGCGGCTCGCGCATGCCGATCATCCGCAGCGGGTAACCTTCGGGGGCCGCGCTTCGTGACAGCTTGTCGACCTCGGCGGCAATGTCCTTATGTGCCAACCTGATCCGCCGCCGCCGATACGCCACCGCGTCGCGCAGCACACCGGTGCGGATGTGTGGTGCGACGACGATTCCGTGTGGATGCTGCTCGGTCAGCCGGCGCAACGTCAATCCGCCGCGGCGCAGGCCGAAGAGATCACCGCCTTGCGACATCCGGATCAAGCCGTCGATCAAGATCCGCGGAGACAACTCGACCCCGAACAGGCCCAACATCTTTCGCAGAGCTGCCAGTGCAGCGAACGCTGGGACGGTGCGGGACAGGCGAGCGGCGATGTTTTCGACGATGTCCCATTCCGGACGTGCCTGGCCCGCCGGCGCCACCACGGCTTTGGTGGCCTGGCGAAATGGTGTGGCCTGGAAGGGTTGAAACACGAATGGAAAGTCGTCGCGTTCGTACATGGTTGTGACGGGCAGGATGTAGTCGCAGTGCGCGGCGGTCTCGGTGACGTAGAAGTCGAGAGCCACCGCGAGTTCCAGTGTCTCCAGCGCCTTTTCGAGCTCGTCGCCGTTGGGAACCGACAGGACGGGATTACCCGCCGAGACGAACAGCGCCCTGATCTGGCGGTGGCCCGGTGTGGTGATCTCTTTCGCCATCAGGGCGGCCGGCTCGGAGCCGATGGCATTGGGGATTGCACCGATGCGTGAGCGCTTTCGATAGGAGCGCCGCAACGCAACACCCATCAGGGTTTTTAGCCATCGCTCGCCCACCGTCTCCATCGAGCCGAAGACCGAGCCGCCCGGGGTGTCGAGATTTCCGGCAACCAGGTTGACCGCGTCGATCAGATAGTTGGTAAGGGTGCCGTATCGACCCACGCAGGTGCCCACCCGGCCATAGACGGCCGCGCGCGACGTGCCCGCCAACTCGTGCGCAAGCGACCGCACGCTGCCCGCGTCGATGCCGGTGTGCGCGGAAGTCACTTCCGGGGTGAAGCGGTGACACAAAGCCTGCAGCCATTCGATGCCGTCGGCTTGCCGACTCACGCGCGCGTAGTCGACGAGGTCGTCGGCGAACATCACGTGCAACAGGGAGAGCAGCAGGAAGGAATCGGTGTCGGGGATGATGCCCAGCCATTCGAACGCTGCGGCGGTTTCGGTTCGGCGCGGGTCGACGACCACGACGCGGCCACCGCGCTTGACGATGTCATGCAGGCGGTCCTTGATCCGCGGGGCGGTCAGGAAACTGCCATGCGACACAACGGGATTCGCACCCATCAGGACCAGTAGTTCGGTGCGGGTCAAGTCGGGAATCGGTACCGACGTCGGCACGCCGTAGAGCAGTTGGCTTGCGATGAGCCTGCTGTTGGTGTCCTGCGAGGAAGCGGTGAAGTAGTGCGCGCCGCGGCCAATGCCTTTGATGAACATCAGCGCGGCCAAGGTGTGCGCGTAGCTGAATGCGCCGGGGTTGCCCATATACCAGCCGACGGCTCCCGCACCGCCTGACCGGAGGATGCCGGTGAGCCGGGCTGCTATCTCGGACAGTGCCTCGTCCCATGTCACCGGTTCGAACCCGGCCGAGGTTCGGCGCAGCGGGATGGTGACGCGGTCAGGGTCGTTGTGCACTTCGGTGAACGCGATGCCCTTCTGACAGGCGAAACCGGAGGACAACGGATGTTCTTTGTCTGGGCGGAGGGAGACCAGTCGTCCGTCTTCGACCGAGGCGATCATGCCGCATAGCGGTTCACAAATCCGGCAGAACGTGGGCTTGTGCTCCGGCGCGGCTGTCACCTGCCACACGATACGGTAACTTTTACAGTTTCTCTTTCGGAAATTAGCTGGGCAAGGGATGCTCGTCGCCAAAGCGCTTCGGAATTGCGCCGCTCTGTGGCCGAGTCAGCTAACTTGTGCCGACAGCGTGCGATGACGCGTCGTCGCGACCTTTCTCGCGGCCGAATAGCGATTTTCACGATCACTTCTAAAAACTTCGTCTTATGGACAGATGGAGCGCCAGGGGCGGAGTAGGGTTAGTGCTTCTGGGACAGATGGGAGGGGTGTGCCCTGCAAATAAGTCCCAATGGCGACATTTATCAACGCATCGCGGACCTGGCTCGCAACCTCCACAACAGCCCGCAAGATTCGGCCGACCTGGTACTGGCGCGCATGGTCGAATATGCGGTCAGCGAGATTCCCGGCGCGAAGTACGCCGGCGTCACCCTCGCGAGATCTCCCAGCCAACTGGAGACTCCGGCAACGACTCACCCGTTTCCCGCCATTTTGGATGTAATACAGCAACGTTATGGACAAGGCCCCTGCCTGAGCGCGGCCTGGCAGCAACACACGGTCCGTATCGATGATCTTGCCGATGACCACCGCTGGCCGTCGTATCGGCGCGACGCGCTCGAGGCAACACCGATCAGGTCGATTCTGTGTTTCCGCCTCTTCACCTCAGACGAGATGGTTGGCGCATTGAATCTTTACGCGGACGAGCCGCATGCCTTCGATGAGGAGTCCGAGGAAATCGGATACGTCTTCGCGACGCACGCGGCCCTGGCCTGGGACACGGTACGCCGCGAAGAGCAGTTCCGCAGCGCGCTGGCGAGCAGAGACGTCATCGGGCAGGCCAAGGGAATTCTGATGGCGCGCTTCGGGATTGACGCGGTCCAGGCGTTCGAGCTGTTGAAGCGGGTGTCCCAGGACAGCAACACCAGACTGGTGGAAGTCGCCCGCAAGTTGACGACAATGAAAAACTTCGACGAATTGATTAGGTGACCAGAGTCGGCTCGGTTAGCTCCGGAACGTGCGCCACTCACCGAAGGTCACATCTTCACCGTTCACCTGGGTGATCTTCATGTGCGCCGTATAGGGACCCTCGGGACCAGTGAAATGACAATCGAATTCGTTGCCCACCTTGGCTTCTACGCCTGAGGGACACTTCACGTCGGCCGGCGTGAAGCCGGTCTGCTGCGATAGATGATCGGTAATCCACTTCGCCGCCATGTCGGGTTTGATCACCGTCTTTTGTCCGCAGCCCGCAAGCTGCAGAGCCGCCATACCGACAAGTAGTGCTGCGGCCAGGCGGGCTCGTGAAGTTTGCGTCATGCCACGAGATTTTGCGCTTGGCCCGTCGATTGCGTCAAGGATCCCGAAACAAGGGCCATGCGAATTCAGCGGACAAGAATGCGTCACGGCCGCCCGCCAGCAGCCGCGCCGGTACCGTTGTCACAGCGATTTCGCTTGGAGGCCAGTGCTTTTCGCTGCGCCGTGAAAGGCGAATCGGTGGTGCGGCCAATTTCGCCGGCTTTCAAGTATGGCGTACGGTTTAGCGGCGGCTTAATACGGTTCAATTGGCCATGCTCGCCGGCGGGTCCGACGGAAGAATGTTGACCCGTCAGAGCCATCCGGTGCGAGCGGCGGCAACCGGCTCCGCGGGGGCAGGTGCCAAGGTTCCGTCGCGCACGCCGTCGAGCATCCGTTTCACCACCGCGACAATCTCCGGGGCGGTCGCGGCGAGTCCAGCCTTATCGGCCTCGCTGACCTCGTCGGGCTCGACACCGGACCGAGCCAGCACGGCGGCCGGATCGGCCAGCTGATCGGCGAGCCAGGACAGCGGGTCGGCTGACAGCTCGTCGACGAAGTGCCGACGTCCGGGCTCCCAACCATCAAAGCGGGGATGGTGATGGGCCCGGTCCAGCGTCCCGGGCGGGCTCTCGGTCGACCCGAAAAGGTCCACCCGCCATACCGGGCGGCCGAATGCGATCGGGATGCCGGCGTAGATCGACCCCTGTGGCGCGGCGCGGTCGACGAGGCGAAGTTCCAGTCTTACTCCGCGTTCCGGCGTTTCCTGGCCGGCCAGCGGAGCCGGGTCGACGAAATACATGTCGCCAACGACCACACCCAGGGTTTCGAATCCGAACGCTGCGAGCATCGTGCGCCTTCCTTCCGTGTATCACGCGGGTACGCGGCAGACCAGGCCATTTCTGGCTATGCGGAGCCAGGCTGCGTACTGTCCATCTTTTGTTTTACCGATTGCGCGCGGTCGCTGGTCAGCGCGGCCAACGCCGCGTCGATGACCGTGTTGGTCGCATACCCGTCGTAGGCGCCCGCTCCGGTGCTTGATCCTGCGGCCACGGCGCTTAACCACGCGGCGTCCTGGCACCGATAAGCCTGGCGGAAACGCTCCATCCACGCGCCTGGCTGCAGTTGCGCCATGTCATTTTCTCCATCGTCCGAAACGCGGTCGGTCCGGGCAGGTGAGGCGAGCCTCATTGCACCGCGACTGCCTAAGAGATCGCAACTGATTTCGTAGTTCAGTCCTGGGCCGCGAGCGAGTTCGACCACACCGAGTACCCCCGATTGCGAGGTCAGCGTCAGCACCACGGTCACCGTGCAGCCGTCCTCACTGGTTTTGGTGATGGCCGAAACCTCCCTGACGTCTTCGCCGCAGAGCCAGCGGAAGACGTCAATGTCGTGTGAAGCAGAGCTGGTTATGAGTTCGTGCTCGTCAAACTGGATGACAGCCAACGGGTTGTGGTGGCGCTGACCGATCAGCACCGGCTCACCGACGTTGCCGCGATGTATTGCTTGGTGGAGGCGCTGGTACGAGGCGTCGAACCGGCGCATGAAGCCCACCTGCACCAGTCGGCGGCCAGCCTCGGCGTCGACCAACTGCAAGGACTGTTCGGCCGATGTGGTGAGCGGCTTTTCACACAGCACGAACAGGCCGCGGGCGATGCACGCGCGCACGATTTCGAAGTGGGTCTCGTCAGCGGTTGCTACCACGACGGCGTCGATGTCGGCGTTGTTGACACAGTCCAGCGGGTTGTGGAAAACCTCAGCGTTCGGCAGCCGAGCAGCGGCGCGTTCGGCGAACGGGACATGACTGTCTGCCAGAGCACTGATCTGACCCAGCGAGTCCAGACTGGCGAAGATCTCCAGGTGCTCCATGCCCATCTTGCCCAGCCCTATCAGGGCCAGCCGCACCGGCGAGGCGCTCACTCCCGGCCGCCTGACGTCCGGCAATGTGCGGGGTCGACTTCGGTCCAGGTGCCGCCGGAGACCGAGGCGACCACTGCGGCGTGAATCATCGCGGCGCGCAAGCCATCCGCGAATGTGGGCAGCCCGTCAGGGGCAGCGCCGGTGCGGACAGCCTCATAGACGTCGGCGACAAAGAGGTTGAAGCAGTCCTGGTAGCCCTGCGGATGGCCCGGTGGCAGTAGGGAATATCGCGCACTGCGCGGATCAAGCGCTTTCTCGTCGCGCATTATCACCGAGTTCGCCGGTAATCCGCCGACGATCAGCTCATCGGGATGCTCCTGATCGAATTGCATCGCGAGGTCAACACCGTCGAAAGAAAAGGACAACTGGTTCTTTCGGCCCGGGGATGCCTGACTCACGACCACGCTGCCAAGCGCGCCACGATCGGTGCGGAAGACGACCACGGCACCGTCGTCTTGCCGGATGCCTTTCCGCGGCGCGGCGCCCTCAACAGCGAACAAAGCCTTGATGCGATGGCCGGTGACGAACTCCATCAGATCGCACCAGTGTGAGCCGATATCGGCGAAGGTCATCGAAACACCGGACTGCGCTGGGTCAGACCGCCACCCAGTCAAATCGGCGTTGGCCATATGGTCTTGCAGATATCCACCATGCATCAGCCACACCGCCGACTCGCCGATCCGGCAACGGGCTTCACGCACCATCGGGTAAAAGCGGTAAATGAATGGCACTGCTGCCACAGTCCCGGCTTTCTCGGCGGCTGCGACCAAGGCGGCCGCATCGGAAACGGTTGTCGCTAAAGGCTTTTCGCAGATGACATGCTTTCCCGCAGCCAGCGCGGCGGTGGCCAGTTGCACGTGCACATTGTTGGGCGTGCAGATGTGCACCACATCGACGTCGTCAGCGGCAATGATTTCTTCCGCAGTGGATGCGCGCGCCGCCCCTAGCCGTCGTGCGGAGCGCTCGCTGCTGTGCGGTGTGCTGCCGCAGACCGCGACGAGCTGTCCACCCGCTCGACGCACCGCGTGAGCATGCACAGACCCCACCATGCCGACGCCGAGGATCGCGCTGCGTAGCGAGTATGGCTGGCTCACCGATGAGCTCTTCCGTGTGAGGTGGGCTGCCGGAAATCGTAGCTGGACAGCTGGCTAAGCCCGGCGCCGCGTCGACTTGGACGCGGTTGGCGACCGGGCTTGACACCGCGGCTAACCGTGGCTGCATTAAGAATCTTGCCTTTTCTAGCCTGTTGACGAAGCTGCTGCGGACGGCTGGAAGGCACTCGGAGGATATTTCCGCTGCTGGCAGCGTCCGGCGCGCAAGCCATGTTTGATCGCGTGCCGCGACATCCGTTCGCGACGTCGGATCAGTTGGCTGATCTTCGCCGTCAGAGCGTTCATTGGTGTCGCCAGTTCATTAACGCTGAACGATCGGATTTGTCGACCCCAGCTAATCAGCCAACTGTCCGAACAGCGCATCGACGACGACGCGCCGGTCCCGGTCCGCGGTGGGCCAGCCGGCCACCCCTACAGCGAAGTAGTGCGCAAGCAGATCAGCATCCGCACCGCCAAGACGGTTCGCTAGGACCGCACGCTCCTCTGGGCTCAGGCCGTTCCACATGTCTCTTCCCAACAGCGCGGCAGCGGCCATGCGGAGATCGAAGTGATGGAGGTCGAGTGCCCACACGTTATCTTCGGCATAGACGCGGTCGACATCCTCGGTATACCAATACACGGCAAGTGCTAGGTCAGGCGCATCCTTATATTCGTTCCTAGCGCAACGATCAAGCCATGCGTGCGACTTCAATGTCGCGTACCCCTCCGGTCGGGGAATGCGGATTTGTACCGTGTCAGACAATGGGAGTACGTCTGCTCGCTCATATACGTCGTTGAAGCCATGTACATTCAGAGCCTGCTTTCCTGGCGGCTGACTTGAAATTCCCGGCGGCGCTTCAATATCCCAAATGGAACGACATCCGTGGGGATGCCCGCGATCATGAACCGATGCCCTGTGTGGCCTGTCGAGGGAAATCGCTCCTGAACTTTGGCGAACTGGCCCCAGTCTTGAAACGCGATCGCGACGTCTGTGTCATTAGTACTGCGCGCATGAGCGCCGCACCCAAAAGCCCAGCTCAGCAGGTCGCGACAGCGGGCTCCCACCAGCATTATCTGTTCGGCAGGGACGATTTCCGAGAGTTCCGCGACGACTGGTTCGACCTCGGTGAGGAACCCTAGGTCACAGGTTGACCAGTCGTTCATCGTTCTTCCTCATCTCGCCGGCTATTTCTATCTGGCGCGATTCATTCGAGGCCAGCAAATCGGCGTATACCAGAGCAGGCGGCGCGGTACCAATTTTGCTGAGGGAATCAAGATTGCGCCAGAACAGCTCGCGGATAATGATGTTGCCATGTGGGTCGCTGTGCCAGCGACTCGTCAGCATCAAATCGCGCAGAGGCTGTTTCTCTCCATGACTGTCGATGTACAGGACTAGCGATTCTGGATTTCTTATTGACCCCGGTACAGCCTGCTCACCGCTGATCGCGACGTTAAGGCCTCCTGGAGCAGACCAACGGTTGACGTCGCCGCGCACGACAGCAAGTCTGTTAGCTCTGCCAAGACCGGCTGGATAAGCGGATGCCCACAGATCAAGCAGTGCACCTCTCCGGATGAGGCGCCGGCGGGAGCCGAGTTGCTCGACATATCCGATCAACTCCAGCGCGTCCATTGTGTCCTTGGCCATACCTAGAGACACTCCCGATGTCTCGGCGATCTCCCGCAACGGCGCGTCTGCAAGCGCAGGCTTACTCAATAGCACTGAGACGACCTGAGCTCGCTTAGGCGTGAATGGATTTGCAGGACCCGACTTGCGATGCTGACGAGGACCCATTGATTTAGGCTCTCGTCGCCCCCGAACATCGATTAGTAGCTCGTGCCCATGAAGGTAGGCATTTCCTGCCTCGTCGACGTACCAGATCCCTCTAGTTCGCATCGTGTCCGCGCTCGACGCATGGATACGAGGGCCGACGACTAGCAAAGGAACATCCAGCGGAACCAAGTTTGCCGCCTTGAGTGCGGCGAACGCCGACATCTCTGGCATGTACAGAGCAGCCACCTCGATGATCCGACCGTCAACGTCCAGCGCCATCGGCACTGGGTTAGACCAGGTCAATTGCGACAGATCCCCGCGCGGTCGAATTTTATACTCGGCGAGGCGGCGCTCGACCGACTGAGCAATCGAGTCAGGAATAGCATCCACGCGTTCATTCTACCGGCATGTTCAATAAAACTGAACATACGGGAATTTTGAACGCATGCACCCTATCGACGGAAGTGTCGAACGGCGTCATCACACTGCTTACCGCGGGGCGCAGGATCTGGACGACGCTTCCAACCGCCTGGACGCGGCAAGTCAGCTACTGCGGATGCTCTGCGGAACGGCGGAATTTCCCTAGCGGGCTTCATCGGCCCTGACCTGCCCGAACTGTGTGGAGCTAAGGGGATTCGAACCCCTGACCTACTCGATGCGAACGAGTCGCGCTACCAACTGCGCCATAGCCCCTGATCGCTAGCAGGCTACCAGTTCCGCGGCGGGCGCTACTGGCCGACGGCCCTCGGCAGGTCCCTGGGCCAGCCGAAGTTGCGCATCGACACGGTGTCGTCGAGATGCTCGAAGATCGGGTCCTCGTCGTCGATCTCGAGGACCACTGCACCCGGGCGCCGCAGTCGCGAAGGCACGTCGAATTCGCGGTCGTAGGCGTTCTCCACCCCGAGCCGCGCACGTGCCAACCGCAGGGCACGGCGACGACGGATCTTCTCTTCGATGCGGGTCTGGCGGCGCAGATAACCCAGGTAGAGAACGGTGATGACAGTGGCGCTGCCACAGGCCCACCAGGCCGTCGGCGTCACTTCGAATGCCGCAATGGCAGAGCCGACCAATACGACAGCCATCGCCACCAGCATGCGTTTGCGGAACGCATACTTGCGGGCGCTGACGGCCGCGGCGGTCTTCGTGTCAAGGCGGCGGCGCCGGGAAACGGCAGGCGCGACGGGCGGCGCCGAATCCTCGTCCTCCTCGGGCTCCAAACCCGATGAGTCCTCGACGTATTCGTATTCGTCGGCGTCTTGCTCAGTCTCGGCTTCGGGCTCGGTCCCCTCGCCATCGACCGCATCGTCAGCCGCAGCCGACTCGGCCACCACGGTGCCCGCCGGCAGCGCCGCTGAGTCTTCGACCACGTCGACGTCCAGGTAGTCGGGCTCGCTGTTCTCGACGGCCGCGTGTTTCATGACGACCGGCCGCGAATCGGCCTGCTGTTCGTCCTCGTCTTGCTCCTGGTCCGCATCGGCGTACGCCCCGTCTACGGGCTCGTCTTCCCACTCGACGTCGGGCTTCCAGTCCGGGTCGCTGCGATGGCCGGCGGCCGGACCGCTGCGCTTGAGCAGCCGGGAAGCAGCGCCCCCGTTGAGCACTCGGGTCGCCAACGCGACATCGCTGGTGCGCCGCACTGCGTCACGTTTGCTGATCAACATCGGAACCAGCACGAACAGCCAAAGCACCACCAGTGAAATCCACAACAACGATTGCGGGATGCTCGGCATGATGACTGCTCCTTTCGCGGCGATTCCCGGCCAGATCCGTCGATGGCCTGTGCCGCACACGGCAAACGTCCAGGACAATTACACACCTGTAATTTGCCCATTACAAGCACCAAGAGTCACTCGTGTCACGTCAGCAACACGCCGCCGGCTACCCCGATCAGGCCACATTTGTCCCAACAGTTACGTGAAGGGTCGTGTGTGTCGCCTCAGCGATGTGCTAGCGCCGGCGATATCACTTTCTGGAACGACTGGGTCCCACCCGCGCCGGTACTGAAGTGGCAGCTGTGACTACGAGGGCCAAGCGTCAACGTTTCACGCCCAGCTGGCATGACCGGCGCGAACCAGGCTCGACGTCACCGATCCGTACACCTCTTCGACGGTGATGGCCAGCAGCAAATGGTCCCGCCAGGCTCGGTCCACCTCCAGATAGCGGCGCAGCAGACCCTCTTCGCGAAACCCGACCTTTGCCAGCACGGCCCGACTGGCCGCATTCTCCGGACGCACGGTGGCCTCGACGCGATGCAGCATCACCGGCCCGAAGCAGTGGTCGAGACCCAGCGCCAGCGCGCCTGTCGCCACCCCGCCGCCGGTCGCCGATTTCGTTACCCAGTAGCCGATCCACGCCGACCGCAACGCCCCGTGGACGACGTTTCCGATAGTCAACTGGCCGCAGAACTGACCGTCCAGCTCGATCACATACGGCAACATGCGACCCTTGTTGGCCTCCGAGCGCAAGCTCGAACACACCGCGGGCCAAGCACTCAGCGCGTGCCGGACAGCCCAATCGCCCTCGGTGCTGGGCTCCCACGGCTCCAGGTGCGCCCGGTCGGCCAACCGGGTGCGGCTCCACTTCACGCCGTCGCGCATCCGTACCGGGCGCAACCGGATCACGCCGGCCGTGACCCGCAGCGGTCCTACCGGCTGGGGCCAGCCCGGATGCCGAGACGTATCACGAAAGAGGTTCACCGGAGTATGCCGTAAGTCCAGCTCAACCGCGCTGAGCAAGAAATGCGACATCGACGATTTCGCCGGTTCGGATTTGCTCCGCTCCGGTGGGGACCACTACCAGGCAATTCGCTTCGGCGAGGGTGGCCAGCAAATGCGATGACGCTCCCGGAGCCCCGCCCAGCGCCTGAACCAGGTATTCGCCGGTGTCCTGATCCCGCATCAGCTGACCGCGCAGATAGCCTTTGCGACCGGCCACCGAGGTGATCGGCGACAGAGTGCGGGCCTGCACAATCCGGCGCATCGGCTGCCGCTTGCCCAGCGACAGCCGGATCAGCGGCCGCACCATCACCTCGAAGACCACCAGGGCGCTCACCGGATTGGCCGGCAGCAGAAAAGTCGGCACACCCTCACGCCCCAGCTGCCCAAAGCCCTGCACCGATCCGGGGTGCATGGCGACGCGGGCCACCTCCATCTCGCCGAGCTCGGAGAGCACCGCCCGCACCGCCTCGGCGGCCGCTCCCCCGACGGCCCCAGCGATCACCACGATCTCGGCGCGATTGAGCTGGCCCTCGACGATTTCTCCGAGCTCCTTGGGTTTGTTGCTGACGATGCCGACGCGATTCACCTCCGCGCCGGCATCCCGGCCGGCTGCGGCCAACGCGTGTGAGTTGACGTCGTACACCTGCCCGTTGCCCGGGGTCCGCGAGATGTCGACCAGCTCGCCCCCGACGGCCATCACCGACAGCCGCGGGCGCGGATGCACCAGAACCCGCTCGCGGCCCACCGCGGCCAGCAGCCCCACCTGGGCCGCGCCGATGATCGTCCCGGCACGGACGGCTACGTCGCCGGGCTGGACGTCGTCTCCGGTGCGCCGCACGTATGCGCCCGACGGCGCGCCGCGCAGGATCCGAACGCGCGACATCCCGCCGTCGGTCCAGCGCAGCGGCAGCACGGCGTCGGCCAGTGTCGGCAACGGCGCGCCGGTCTGCACGCGGGCGGCCTGCCGGGGCTGCAGCCTGCTCGGGGTGCGCGAACCGGCCTCGATCGTGCCCATCACCGGCAGCGTCACCGCGTTGGACCCGTCCGCGTCGTCGGCATCGGGGTCGGCTGCGCCATCGATGCTGGAAACGCCCGACTCACCGACACCGAGCACGTCGACGCTGCGCACGGCATAGCCGTCGATCGCGGCCTGGTCGAAACCCGGCAGCGGTCGTTCGGTCACCACTTCTTCGGCGCACATCAGCCCTTGCGCTTCGGCGATCGCGACGCGGATGGGCCGCGGCGCCACCGCGGCGGCGGATATTCGGGCTTGCTGCTCTTCCACAGATCGCACAAGCGCGCCTTCCTGCCTCGAGCCGCGGCGGGCGCCACGTCGGGCGAAGGAGCCCGGTCGCCAGCTACTGCTCCGTCAGGCCCAATCGCGCCACCAACCACCGCCGCAGATCCGGGCCATAGTCGTCACGATCCAATGCAAAGTCAACCGCAGCCTTGAGGTAGCCGCCGGGATTTCCCAAGTCGTGTCGAGATCCGCGGTGCACGACCACGTGTACCGGGTGACCCTCGGCGATCAATAGCGCAATGGCATCGGTGAGCTGCACTTCTCCACCGGCACCGCGGTCGATGCGGCGCAACGCATCGAAGATCGCACGGTCGAGCACATAGCGGCCGGCCGCCGCGTACATCGAGGGAGCATCCTCGGCCTTCGGCTTCTCGACCATGCCGTTGACCTTGAGGACGTCGGGGTTATCGCCGTCGGGAACCGGCTCCACGTCGAAGACGCCGTAGGCGCTGATCTCGTCCGGCGCGACCTCGATGGCGCACAGCACCGTGCCGCCCTGCTCCGCGCGCACCTGCGACATGGTTTCCAGCACACCGGTGGGCAGCACCAGGTCGTCGGGCAGCAGCACCATGACGGCGTCCTCGTCGGCCGACAACGTGGGTTCCACGCAGCTGATGGCGTGTCCCAACCCCAGCGGCTCGGCCTGCACCACCGACTCGACCTTGATCAGCTCGGGGGCCCGACGCACCTTGGCCAGCATGGCCTTCTTGCCGCGCGCCTCGAGCGTGCCCTCCAGCACCAGGTCCTCGACGAAGTGGGCGACGACGCCGTCCTTGCCCTCGGAGGTGATGATCACCAGCCGCTCGGCACCGGCCTCGGAGGCCTCGGCCGCAACCAGCTCGATGCCGGGCGTGTCGACGACCGGCAGCAGCTCCTTGGGCACGGTTTTGGTCGCGGGCAAGAAGCGCGTACCCAACCCGGCGGCGGGGACGATCGCCGTGCGGGGAACATCGATTTGCGTGTCTGCAGGGAATGCCATCGGTTCACACCATAACCGTTATGCGCTCGTCTAACCGCGATGGCGGCACGGCACCCTCTGCTGTCATCGTTGAGGACATGGCGACCCCGAGCAAGGCGGTGTTGCGCGAACAGCTGCTGGCAGCCCGGCGGCAGGTCGCCGACGACGTTCGCGCCGCCGAGGCCAAGATGCTCAGCGAGCACCTGCAGTCAGTGGTCAGCGCGGGAAGCACGGTATGCGCGCACGTGCCGGTGGGCGCCGAGCCCGGTTCGGTCGAAATGCTCGACGTGCTGTTGCGGCGGGCGGGACGGGTCCTGCTGCCGGTGGCGCGTACCACCGCCGGAGACGTGCCGCTGCCGCTGCGGTGGGGCGAGTATCGCTCCGACGGGCTGGCGCAGGGTCGGTGGGGTTTGCTCGAGCCGCTTGAGCCGTGGCTGCCCGCGTCGGCCCTGGGCGAGGCCGAACTGGTGCTGGTGCCGGCGCTCGCCGTAGACCGATCCGGGGTGCGACTGGGCCGGGGCCGAGGCTTCTACGACCGCTCGCTGGCTGCCCGAGATCCGCAGGCACGGCTGATGGCGATCGTTCGCGACGAGGAATTGGTCGACGAGCTGCCCGCCGAACCGCACGACGTCGCCATGACCCATGCGCTCACGCCGCGGGGCGGCGTCGTTCAGTTGGGACGGGAATGAGACACGTCACCTGGCGGTTCTAGCACTTAACACGCTAGAGTGCTAACACAGTCTGACTTATCCGGAGGTTCTCGTGCCGACCTACAGCTACCAGTGCACGTCGTGCGCTGACCGCTTCGATGTTGTACAGGCCTTCACCGACGACGCCCTGACCACGTGCGAGAAGTGCTCGGGTCGGCTGCGCAAGCTGTTCAACTCCGTGGGCGTCGTGTTCAAGGGCAGTGGTTTCTATCGCACCGACAGCCGCGAGTCGGCGAAGAAGAACGGTTCGAGCAACGGATCCGCGTCCGGCGAGTCCACGGCGGCGTCAGCGTCCAGCGAGAGCAAATCGTCGACCTCGAGTGAGAAGTCGACCACCCCCGCCCCGGCCACCGCGGGCGCGTCAAGCTAACGAGTTATCCACAAGGCCGGTCATTGCCCGGCTTCCGTGACGCTGCGTCACGTCTACCTTTGCCACTGTGCCCGAAGCATCGCTGAATCCGACGCTGCTCAGCCGGATCTCGACGTCGTTGCGACCCGATTGGACTAGGAGCGTGATCGCCCGGCGAGTGGCCGCGGGCGGCCTCGTCGTGTTGGCCGGCGTGGCGGCGCTGCGCTCGAATCCGGAGGGCGAACGTTCGGACGTGGTGGTGGCGCAGCGCGACCTGCGTCCGGGAACGACGTTGACGGCCGACGACGTGCGGGTCGAAAAGCGTTTGGCGACAACGATTCCCGACGGGTCGCGCACGGACGTTGCTACCGTCGTGGGTTCGACGCTGACCGGCCCGGCACGGCGCGGCGAGGTGCTCACCGATGTCCGGCTGTTGAGCAGCCAGCTGGCTGAGTCGACGGTCGGACCTGGCGCCCGCCTCGTGCCGCTGCATCTGGCGGACAGCGCGCTGATCGACCTCGTTCGCGTCGGTGATGTCGTCGACGTGCTGGCCGCACCGGCCACCGAGGGGCAGCCAGCCACTGCTTCCGCTCCCCGCGTTTTGGCCACCGATGCCGTCGTTGTTCTGGTGTCCGCCAAGGAAAAAGGCGGGACCGCAGCGGATGACCGCGTAGTGTTGGTTGCGCTGCCGGCTCGGGTGGCGAACACGGTGGCAGGCTCGGCGTTAGGTCAAGCGGTAACCCTCACCCTGCACTGAGCACCTGCCCGCGGGTCCGCACAAAGGCCGCAGCAAACTCTGTCCAGTCCAGAAAGGTCCACCCATGTTAAAAGGGTTCAAGGAGTTTCTCTCGCGGGGCAATATCGTCGACCTGGCCGTCGCGGTGGTCATCGGTACGGCGTTCACGGCGTTAGTGAAAAGCTTCACCGACGCCATCATCGAACCGCTGATCGCACGGATTGGTGTGAAGCCGGACGCCAAGTACGGCATCTTGAGTATCGATATCGGCGGCCCGAAGCCTATCGACTTGAACGTTCTCTTGTCGGCCGGAATCTATTTCATCCTGGTGGCGGCGGTGGTCTACTTCCTCGTCGTGCTGCCGTACGACAAACTGCGCAAGAAGGGCGAGGTCGAGCAGGCCGACGACGCGCAGGTCGTGCTGCTCACCGAAATTCGCGACCTGCTGGCTCAGAACGGTCAGTTCGCATCGTCGGGCAAGCACGGTTCCTTCGAGAGAGCACCGACACCGGACCACGGGCCCCGCGCGGACGCCGAAACGTAGACCAAGCAGCCCGGCTGAGCTAGATCTCCAGGCTCGACAACTGGCCGATGATCTGCGCGGCCAGCGGGTTCAGCGTCGCCATCCCGTCGCGCACGGCGTACCGGGAACCGGCGAGGTTGACCACGAGCGTGCTGCCGGAAACACCGGCCAGACCGCGTGACAGGGCCGCGTCGGTGATTCCGGCGGACAGCCCCGAAGCCCGGATGGCTTCGGCGATGCCGAGGATCTCCCGATCCAGCAGGTCGCGGGTGGCCTCCGGGGCGACGTCGCGCGGCGTGACTCCGGTCCCGCCGACCGACACCACCAGGTCCACCCCGCCGATCACGGCGGTATTCAGCGCGTTGCGGATCTCGATCTCGTCGGCCTCGACCGCCACCACCCCGTCGACGACGAACCCCGCCTCCGTCAGCAGTTCGGTGACCAGCGGACCGCTATGGTCCTCATCGCCATGCGCGGTGCGATCGTCGACCACGACGACGAGTGCCCGGCCGACAACCAATTCCGCACCCTTTTCCATGGGGGACACCGTATATCCGAGGTCGGACAACTGCCCTTCGGCTCTCATCACTGTTCCGCCTTGCCGAGCGTGACTTGCACAGTGCGGGTGCCACCAGAGGGATCTTGATAGGTCAACGACACCTTCTCACCGGGCGCTTTAGAGCGCACGGCCGCAACCAAAGCGTCGGCGCTGTTGATCGGGCGCTGGTCGACTCGCGTGACGACCACTCCCTTCGGCACTCCGGCACCCGCGGCCGCTCCGCCCGGGACGACTTCCATGACCTTGGCGCCAGGCGTGCCCTTGTCCGTGATCACCTGAACGCCCAGGGATGCGTGCGACGCCTTGCCGGTGCTGATCAACTCGTCCGCGATGCGCTTGGCCTGATCGACCGGAATTGCGAAGCCGAGACCAATCGAGCCGCTCTGGGACTCGCCCGAGTCGGCACCCATGGTGGCGATCGCCGAATTGACACCTACCAGCTGCCCGCTCATGTTGACCAATGCACCGCCGGAGTTACCGGGGTTGATCGCGGCATCGGTCTGAATCGCGTCCAGCACCGTGTTCTGGTTCCCCGATTCACCGGTCGTCGATACCGGACGGTTCAGCGCGCTGACGATTCCGGTGGTCACCGTCCCCGCCAAGCCCAGCGGTGACCCGATCGCGACCACCGGCTGACCGACCCGCAGATCCGCCGACGAGCCCATCGCGATGGGGGTGAGGCCGCTGATACCAGAGACCCGCACGACGGCGATGTCACTGGTGGGATCGGCGCCTACCACGGTGAACGGCGCGGTACGGCCGTCAGAGAAGGTCACCGTTGTCTTCGGAGCACCACCTCCGGGCAGCGGACCGCCGGGCCCTGGCGGCGCCTTGGGGTTGGCGGCCGAGATGACGTGATTGTTGGTCATGATCAAGCCGTCGGCGGACAAGATGATGCCGGAGCCCTCCTCGGACTGCCGACCCAGGTCGGTCTCCAGCATCACGACACTGGGCACCACCTTGGCGGCAACCTGTTCGACGCTGCCGGGCGGCATGTTCGCCGCCGGAACGCTAGGCGCCGCGCCCGGCAATCCCGCCGCGTGGCCGCCCGGTGACTGCTGGCCCAGCTCCACGACCGTGGCCGCCGCACCACCGATGCCGGCCGACACCACCGCGATCGCCACCGCACCAGCGAACAAGCCTGCGCGCGAACGTCTTTGACGTACCGGCGGGCCGGGCATCGGCGGGAGCATGCCGTGAATCGGACCCTGCCCGGTGCCGCCCATCCCAGGTATCGGACCAGCCCCAGTGCCGTGAAAGCCCGGTATGGGCCCTGCGCCAGTGCCGCCTGGTATCGGCCCCGAGCCGGTGCCGCCGATCCCTGGCACCTGGCCTGCGCCCGTGCCAGCCGGTATGGTGCCCGTCCCCGTTCCGCCGAAGGTTGGACGGTACTGCTGCGACGGCTGCTGATACCGCCAGTCGAACTGCTGGTTGTAGCTGTCCTGTGATCCCTGGGCGTAGGCGGGCGGCACAGGCCCGCCAGGCCCGGCACGGTATCCCGGCTGCTGCGGCGGTGGCGAATACCTCGGGTGATTCGTCATGTCGCTAAGTCGCTCTTCCTTGCTTTTACTGTCTATTCATCGTGTCGGCCTGACTGCCAACACTAACCGCACAACTACCTTGCGCGCGCGGACTGAGAGTCCACTGAGATAACGTTCGCCGAATCCGGAGAGTTCGCAGCGGCTCCCGCCGTTTTCGCGGCCGGATCGGTCCGGCCACCCACCGACGCCTCGGGGAACTCCGCTGTACCCGCACCCGCCGCTGCGGCCTCGGTATCCGCAGCAGGCATCGGCCGTCCGGGTAACAGCACGTAGATGGTGGTTCCCGGAGGCTGGCCTCCCGGCACGGTGTCTTCCACCCGGAGCAATCCATTGTGGTTGAGTACCACCTGTTTGACGATCGCAAGCCCCAAACCTGAACCCGGCATCGCCCGCGCCGTCGTCGATCGGTAGAACCGTTCGAACACCAGTCGCCGTTCGTGCGGCGGAATACCGGGACCGTGATCGGAAACCACCAGCTCGGCGTGCGATGGGTCCAGCTGGCGCAGGGTGACGCCGACACGGCCGCCCGGCGGACTCCACTTGGCCGCGTTGTCCAGCAAGTTCAGTGCGGCGCGGGACAGACCGGCCGCGTCGCCGTAGACCTGCCAGGGGGTCACCTCGACATCGAATTGAATGTCGTTGCGCCGCCGCCTGACCCGCTCCAGCGTGCGGTCGATGACGTCGGACATATCGACCGGTTCGTGCACCACCTGGCCCGCGTCGCGGGTGAGGTCCACCAGGTCGCCCACCAGGGTGGACAGCTCCTCGATCTGGGCCAGCACATCGGTGCGCAAGCCGACCATCTCCTGCTCTGGCAGCCTGGGGGCGCCCGGTTCCATCGAGGCCATCAGCAGCTCGACATTGGTGCGCAGCGACGTCAGCGGGGTGCGCAATTCGTGCCCGGCGTCGGTGACCAGCCGCGCTTGCCGTTCGCGGGACTCGGCCAACGCCCGCAACATCAGGTTGAAGGCTTCGGTGAGCCTAGCCAATTCGTCGCTGCCGAAAACCGGGATGGGCCGTAGGTCGTCGGTGCGCGCCACCCGCTCGGCGGCTTCGGTGAGGCGAGCCACCGGCCGCAGCCCGGCCCGGGTGACCATCCCTCCGGCCACCGCGGCGACCGCCACACCGATTCCGCCGACCACCAGCAGCACAAAGCGCAGCTTGGTCATCACGGCTTCGGTGGGCCGCAGACTCTTGGAGATCAGCAGTGAGCTGCCGTTGGGCAGGTGGATGGCCAGTATCCGCTGGTTGTCGGCGGTGCGGCGGGACATGAATAACTCGCCGCGGATGACCGCCTTCTCGGCGGGTCCCACCGGCAGCGTCTGCCCTGGCTGGTTGGCGACGTATCTGAACTGACCTGGGCTCACCAGCATCGCGTTGACGTCGGAGTACGCGGTGCCTTCGATGGCTCGTTCGGGATCGGCTGCCAGCGAACCGCTGGCAATCAGCAACTGGGCCCGGCTCTGCAGCTGGTTGTCGATGTCGTTGTAGAGGGCCGCCGAGATCACGGCGTAGACGGCGAATGCCATCAAGATGACGACCATCGCCACCATCGACATCGCCAACAGCATGACCCGCCACCGCAGAGACAACGAGCTGGTGGCCCGCAACGGTGCGTGCCTGAGGTGGGCGGGCCGCCGGAGCCGCACCATCAGGGTGGCGTCTCCCTCAGCACATAACCCACCCCCCGGACGGTGTGTATCAGCCGCGGCTCACCTTCGGCCTCGGTCTTGCGGCGCAGGTAGCCGACGTAGACTTCCAGCGCATTCCCCGAGGTCGGGAAGTCGAATCCCCAGACTTCCTCGAGTATGCGGCTGCGAGTCAACACTCGGCGCGGATTGGCGATCAACATCTCCAGCAGGGAGAACTCGGTGCGGGTGAGGCTGATCTGGCGTTGTCCACGGGTGACTTCGCGGGTGACCGGGTCCAGGGTCAGGTCGGAGAACTTCATCGCCAC
Organism: Mycobacterium sp. NGS66; assembly: GCF_059812225.1. Taxonomy (NCBI): domain Bacteria; kingdom Bacillati; phylum Actinomycetota; class Actinomycetes; order Mycobacteriales; family Mycobacteriaceae; genus Mycobacterium; species Mycobacterium sp. NGS66. Next base: position 115,696 of record NZ_JCALCG010000018.1, read on the forward strand.
CGACTCGGCGACGTCCTCGGGCTTGGTGCGGCGCAGCAGTGCCCGCATGCGCGCCAGCAACTCTTCCAGGGCGAACGGCTTGGGCAGATAGTCGTCGGCGCCGGCGTCCAGCCCGGCCACCCGTTCGGAGACCGAGTCACGCGCGGTGAGCACCAAGATCGGCAGGTCATCGCCGGTACTGCGGAGTTGGCGGCACACCTCGAGACCGTCCAGACGCGGCATCATGACATCCAGCACGACCGCGTCGGGCCTATCGCTGGCAATCTTGTCGAGGGCCTCTACCCCGTCGTGGGCCAGCTCGACGGAATACCCATTGAACGAAAGCGACCGGCGCAGCGACTCTCGCACCGCACGATCGTCGTCAACGACCAGGATTCGCACGCGAACTAGTGTCGTATGAGCGCCTGAGAGCGGCCTGAGAGGCGCGCCGGATCATGCTGTCAGCGCTGGTCGAGATCGATCAGGCCGAGTCGGGCCGCCTTGAGCAGCCTGCGGGGCACCTTGTGCTTGCGGCCTGCCACCGTCACACCGACCAGCTCGGTCCGGGTGGCCTTCCACTGCGCGCGCCGGCTGCGGGTGTTCGCGCGCGACATTCTGCGCTTGGGCGTCGCCATAGTCGGGCCTCACTCCTCGGTTGGGATTTGGGTCGGGTCTGTCGCGCTGCATAGCCACGCGATGCTGCCCGGACAGCCAGTCAAGAATAGTCGCTGAGCTGCCGCCCGCCAAAACGACGCCTCGACGACAGCGGCGGGACAGCCGGTTGACGCGACGGGGGCGCCGCCCGCTAACCTACCGGTTGGCTTGGCGCACTGCCGGGGCCTTGCGGCCCGTCGGTAGGGGAAATGGGTGGCTCCGTGTCGAACCACCACCACAAGGGCGTTCCGGCGACTGCCTTGATTTTGCGGGCTACGGACTTAAGGTCGGTGATTCTGCGCCGATCAGATTCCCAGTTGGCATAAGTCTCACGCGGGATCTGTAGCAGTTCAGCGAAGTCGGCCTGGCTCAGCCCAAGATGCCGCCGCACCTTCCGTAGCTTGTCCCCGTCTGTCCACTCCGGGACAAAGAGCGGCACGTGCATTGTCATGGGCTAAGTATTCAATCTGTGTCAATCCGTGTCAATCGGTGCCATATGTATCTCTAGTTACGATCTACGGTCAAAATCGTCCGGCGTGTCACGCTTGTGTCATCTTGACGTTGCTCAAACCTTATGCAACAGTCCATCTCGTGTCAGAACGCGCCTATAGTGTCGATACGACCGGTTCCGACGATCAGCTCCTAACCTCCGCCGAAGTCGTTAAGGCTACTCGGATTTCGCGCGCCACCATCAGCCGCGCAGTCAAGGCAGGCAAGGTCAAACCGCTCCGCACACCAGGTGGTCACTTCCGCTTTCGCCGCAGCGACATCGAAGCGCTCTTGAGCTCCGAGGCCGCGTCATGACTGCCTTGTCTGAGGCCCAGGTCCGCGGCATCATCCGCGAAGAACTCGCCGCCGTGCTCGAGCCCCTGCGTGACGCCTTCCGGTCCCTACCGGTCCCAGAGTTGCTGCCGGTTTTCCCGGTCCGCGGGTTCACCGGCGCCGCCGACATCGTCACTCGCTGGCAGGAGCAGGCGGAGTCTTTCCTTGAGTCCATAGTTGCGCAAGCGCAGCCCATCCAGCCGCGGGGCAACGCATGAGCGCCGCACCCGTCCGGATCAGCGGCCTCTGCATCCCCTCGCCATACGTCGGGCACCCGCTGATCAGAGTCACAGATGTCAGCGACCTCCTTGCTGCCCTGCGCGAAACAGATCCACGAGCCAATTACCTGTGGGCAGACTCTGGGCTTCCTCGTCCGTCAGATCGGCGAACATCCACGCTGCGCACGCTTTGGGGCGCACGTAAAGAGGTGTGCTCTCGATCTGGGTTGGCAACACTGTGGGCACTAGCACCACCGCGTCTGTGGCTACGGCTTGTTCGAGTTGCTGAGCGAGGTGCGGTATATCGGCTGACGGATGCAGTTGCATGCCGATGGGCTTGCCGGCCCCCAGATGATGGATCTGGATCAGTTTCGGCATCGGCGCTGCGCACACTTTTCCACCTGTATGCGCAGTCCACGGTGGCCGCAGCATGACCAGCCAACGCCGCGTCCTTCACCTGGCCGCCTGCGCCGGCGCCGGCGCGCTGATCGCCGCGGCCGGGCTCACCGCCGCCCACGCGCACGCTGACCCCGTCACGAACTACACGGCCGCGGCCGGCACCACCGTCTGCGAAGTGCTCGACGAGCACCCCACCCTGCCCGGCGTGTCCGGTGTCATACAGGGCGTCGTCACCGACACCGGGTTCACCGTTCGTGATGCCGCGAAAGTCGTTGTCCTCTCGGTCAACACGTTCTGTCCGAGACACCTGGCGCTGCTGCAGCGTTTCGTCGACACTTACGCCCCCTCGGCCGGGGTGTCCGCATGAGCGCGCTGCCCGGCCGGCCACAAGCCAGCCACCTCCCCATCGTGTTCCGCGGAGACACCTCCTGGCTCGACCGCGCACTCTGCACCCAAGTCGCACCCGAAGTGTTCTTCCCCGGCAAAGGCGAACGAGAAACCCAAGCAGCCAAACGCATCTGCTACGGCTGCGAAGTCATCGCCGAATGCCGCGACTACGCGGTACCGCGCCGCGAACTGTACGGCATCTGGGGCGCGACCACGGAAACTGAGCGGCGCGAGCTGCGGCGTAAACGGAAGCAGAACGTCGCATGACGACTGCTGGGCAGCTCGGCCTGGAAGCCGTCGACGTCGAACGCGAAGACCCCGACGATCTCGTCCTCTGGTCGGTCACCACCATCATCGGCGTCCTCGACAAACCCGCACTCCTGTACTGGGCGGCCGAACAAACCGCCAACGCAGCCATCGACAGCGCCGCCACCTGGCAAGCCATGCTCGAGGATGAGGGCCGCGACGCCGCCGTCAAATGGCTACGCGACGCACGTTTTCGCCGACCCAAGACGAAACTCTCGGATACCGCGTTCGGGTCAGTTGTTCACAAAGTGTGCGAAACCTACGCCCTTACAGGCGAAAAGCCCACCAAAGACTTCTGCCAACAACTGGTCATCGACGAAGGCGGACCCCAGGTCGACATCGACGGCGAACTCCAACTGGTCGGAAAGTGCCTGCAGCAGTTCGACAATTGGCTGCATCGCTTCCAACCTTCGTATCAGGCCACAGAGGTTTGCGTTTACTGCCCGGAATACGGCTACGCCGGACAGGCCGACGCGTTCCTCACGATCGATGGTGTGCGGTTCATCGTCGACTACAAGTCCACGAGGACGCCGCGGGATAGCCAGGGCCGCCCGAAAACCCCCTACCCAGAGCAGGTAGGCCCGCAGCTCGCCGCGTACCGCAACGCGCAATACGCCGCCGTCTGGCGGCCACGACGCTTCGAGAAATGGCGGCGCCGCTACTACCTCCTCGACGCCGAAGAACGCGAACTAGCCGTTCCCGTACCAGAAGTCGACACCGGCCTCGTCATCCAAATCACCCCCGAGGCGTGCGAAGCGTACCCGATCCAGTGCGACGAGGACGTCCACTATGCGTTCCTGGTCATGATCGAAGCGTTCCGATGGGTGCAGGAAACCAGCAAGAAGGTGATGGGCAAACCCCTGGTGCCCGCGCAGGGCCGCGACCCGCGCGCTGCTGATCCGCGGACCCTCACCGAAGAAGAACTCGTCCAGATGCAAAAGAGGAACAAGTGATCATCGACTTACAGCGGCGCATCGCCGAAGTCGGACGCATCCGCATCGGCCAACAAGTCGCCAGCTCAAATGGCAAGCGCCCCAAGAAACTCGAAACCTTTCGGCTTACCAGCCCCGACCGGCAGCGTATCCACCAGGCAGCCATGCTCTACGGTGGCCACCCCGCAGAGTGGGACGCGCCCGCCGGAAAGCAATGGGAAGTCATCACCGAATCCGATGCGCTGAATGTCATTGTCCCACCATCGGATATGGCTTTCTCACAAAATTATGAGCTTTGGTCGGGTGGCGGCTGCCAGCGCCGCTGCGACGGACTCAACGAATCCATCAGCGAGGGGCCGTGCCTGTGCGACCCGGAAAGCCGCGAGTGCAAGCCACACACACGGCTATCCGTCCTGATACGGGATCTCCCGGGGCTCGGGGTCTGGCGCCTGGACACTCAGGGCTACTACGCGGCGCTCGAACTCCAAGGCGCCGTCGAGGTCGTCAGGCTCGCGGCCGACCGCGGCCAGATGCTCCCTGCCCGGCTGCGCCTGGAGCAGCGCATGGTCAAACGCCCCGGGCAGACGACGAAACGCTTCGCGGTGCCCGTCCTGGATATTGAGGTGTCGCCAGCGCAGCTCCTCGGCGGCCATATCCAGATCGCTGACGGCACACCGGGAACCATCGCGATCGAACCACCACGACACCACCAGATCGACGGCTCCGCACCATTGACACCGGTACCTGAGTCCGTGCCCGAGGCTCCCGCAGCGAGCGTCGCCGAACAAGCCACCACACGGCCAGAACGCAAGCCACGCAAGAACTCTGCGCAGCCGGTACCACGGACCGGGATAAAGCCGCGCACCGCCGCACAAGCCGCCGGCCGCGCACCAGAACCACCACCGCCCGACGAACCGCCACCGCCGCGGGAGCCGCCCGACGAAGCCCAAAACGAGCCCACCGGCCCAGCGATGGCCACCCGCGAACAAGTCACCAAACTCATCATCCTCCTCGACCGCGAACGCTGGGACCGAGACACCCGCATCGCCTGGTGCTCCCAAGCCGTCGGCCGCCAACTCAGCTCCACCAAAGACCTCACCAAACACGAAGCCTCCGACCTCATCGACCTCCTCGAGAAATCCCAAGAACAGGACGCGCAACGCGCCACACGCCGGCCCGAAACAGCCACCACAGCAGCAACAGAAAAGGAATAGCCATGGCCGAAATCACCAAGAAACCAACCGGACTCCGATCCGGGAATGATCTCGATGACATCCCCGAAGATCTACTCGGTCCCCATCCAGCTGCAATCCGACTCGCGGGCAAAGACCTGCTCGTTATGGAGCGCCCGCCTCTGCCGGGCCAACTTATGAAGGTCGAACTTACCCTGAGACACAAAGGCGGTGGCTACGAACTCGTCGGTGACGGTGAGATGTCGTATCACTGCAGGATGATTCAAGTCGGCGCCAAGGTAACGACTGAGCCATATAGCCCTGATCCGGAGGACGAGCCCGAGGCGGATGACGAGCCCGGCCTACTCAACCCCGACGGCACCGTCGCCTACACCGACGACCAAGACGGGCTCGACGAATGACCGACAACCCACTCATCTACATCGACCTCATCCAGGAACCCAACAAAGCCACCAAAACCGGCCGCCCACAACAATGGCGATGGGTAGCCAAGAACGGCAGAAACCAGAAGATCCTCGCCCGCAGCAGCGAACGCTACTCCAACGCCGATGACTGCCGCGCAGCGATCACCCAGCTCTTCGGACCTGCAACCAATGTCTACCTCCGTCAAGCGGAGCAAGGCAACCAGCTTCTCCGGTCGGCAGCGTCATGAGCACGAAGAAAATCACCAAACTCACAGCCGCCCAAGAAGCCCGCATGGCTTCCTTCGCCCAAGACTGGATCGAATACGGCTGGCGCACAACACCGCTCACTGAAGAAGAGTGGGCAGTGTGGGAGGCCGGCGCACGAAAGTGCTACGAGTTTGCTGGTATCCCGTGGCCCGGCGTGGTGGTACGGGTGTCATCGCCCATTGTGGGGGCGTTCGCGGCGCCGATCGCAGGTCACATCATCGACCAGATGCGAAAGAACGGGGACAGCGTCGGGGACAGCGTCGGGGCCAGCGTCGGGGCCAGCGTCTGGGCCAGCGTCCGGGACAGCGTCCGGGCCAGCGTCGGGGACAGCGTCCGGGCCAGCGTCCGGGCCAGCGTCTGGGCCAGCGTCTGGGACAGCGTCGGGGACAGCGTCGGGGACAGCGTCGGGGACAGCGTCGGGGACAGCGTCGGGGCCAGCGTCTGGGCCAGCGTCTGGGCCAGCGTCCGGGACAGCGTCGGGGACAGCGTCCGGGCCAGCGTCCGGGCCAGCGTCCGGGCCAGCGTCTGGGACAGCGTCCGGGCCAGCGTCGGGGACAGCGTCCGGGCCAGCGTCCGGGACAGCGTCCGGGCCAGCGTCCGGGCCAGCGTCCGGGACAGCGTCCGGGACAGCGTCCGGGCCAGCGTCCGGGACAGCGTCCGGGCCAGCGTCCGGGACAGCGTCCGAAACCGTTGGTCGCAATATTTCTCGCGGCACAACTGGGCCGACTGGAACGCATTCGTCGCCTACTTCCGCGACATCGTCGAACTCCAACTAGACCAAGACATCTGGGACCGAACACGCGCCTGCGAAGACGCCATGTCCGCCGGCTACTGGTGGCCCACCCGCGCCTTCATCATGGTCTGCGACCTACCCAGCCAGCTGCACATCGAATCAGCCGGGGGACGTAACAGGCTGCACTGCGAGACCGGGCCAGCGGTCGCCTGGGCCGACGGCTGGGGCGTCTACTCCTGGCACGGCACCCGCGTACCCGCCGACCTGATCGAAACCGACTGGGACGTCGAACGGATCATGACCGAACCCAACACCGAGATCCGCCGCTGCGCCATCGAGAAACTAGGCTGGGACCGCTTCGTTGTCGACGCCAAGCTGAAACTGGCTGACGAGGCACCCGACCCCGGCAACCCCGGGCAAGTCCTGCGCCTGTACGACGTGCCTCGCAGCGTCATTGATCTTCCGGTGCGGGTGCTGGTGGCACACAACGCCACCCGCGAACGCGACGGGTCACGCCACACCTTCGGATTGACAATCCCCACCGACCGCCGCACCGCCATCGCGGCCGCGGCGTGGACGTTCGACCTCACCGAACGTGAATACAAGGAATTGGCCCGCGCAACCTAGCCGGGCTGAAACACAAAGAAAGGGAACACAATATGGCAACAACCACTCAGATGATTGAGACGACAGGCGTCGACGTCGTCACCGATTTCGCCGACGTCGACATCCCTGTGCTCAGCGGGATCCAACGCCAGGGCGATGTCCTCGTCAAACCCGCCATCGGCATCCTCGCCACCAGGCGTGTACCGGACGCTGGAACCCCGGTGGTGCGCGGCGAATCCGGCGGCAACACCCACGCCATCTACGCCGCCGACGGACCCGTCTACTGCGACGTCCAGGCCGGGTCCGCGCGCGACCTCCGCGTCGCGCTGCTCTCAGTGCCCGAAGGTTCAACCGCTTACCTCGGACACCCGGAGCACGGCTACATGGGCATCGCCCCGGGCAGCTATGAGATTCGGCGGCAGCGGGAGATGGCCGAAGAAATGCGGATGGTCGCCGACTAACAGCTGGACCGGGTGGGGCGCGCATACCTCCATATGGGGACCGGCCTGCTGGCCGCTTCTAGCACGGAAACCACGCGCACACAACAACTTACGGAAGGAAGCAGGCTTGCTGACGCTCACGGACTTGTTCGCCGGCCTCGGCGGCTCAACCACGGGCGCCGTCTCGGTTCCCGGTGTGACCGCTGTGATCGCGGCAAATCACTGGCAGCTGGCGTGTGACTCCCACTCGGCGAATTACCCTGACACCGAACATATTTGCGCGGACATCTCACAGTACGATCCGCGCTTGTTCCCGCGCACCGACCTGTTGTGGGCGTCTCCGAGCTGCACGCATCATTCATCGGCGCAGGGTAAGAAGCGGCGCGACTTACAGCAGCCGGACCTGTTCGGCGACATCCTGCCCGAAGAGGCCGCGGAGCGGTCCCGCGCAACCATGTGGGACGTTGTCCGGTTCTCCGAGCGTCACCTGTACCGAGCGGTTGTCGTTGAGAACGTCGTTGAGGTGGTGCAGTGGCTGCCATTCTGCGCCTGGCTGGCGGCGATGGAGTCGATCGGCTACGCCTACCGCATCATCTACCTGAACAGCATGCACGCCCAGGTATTCGGCCCCGGCGCACCACAGTCCCGGGACCGGGTGTATGTCGTGTTCTGGTGCAAGGGCAACCGGACCCCGCCGCTGGATCGGGTGCTGCGACCGCCAGTGGTGTGTCCGGAACACGGGCCCGTGGATGCGCGGCAGGTGTGGAAGCGGTTGGAGCGCCAGCCGTGGGGCCGATACCGCGCCCAATACATCTACCAGTGCAGCCGCACCGGTTGCACGCGAGCCGTGGAACCGGTGTATCGGGCTGCCGCAGAGGCCATCGACTGGTCACTGAAAGGTCAGCGCATCGGCGACCGAACACGCCCCTTGGCCGCCAAAACGCTCGCCCGGATCCAGGCTGGAATCGAGAAATACTGGCTACCGCAACTCGTGCCAGTAGAAGGGCGCCACGGCAAACAATGCCAGCCAGTGAGCGCCCCGGCCCGCACGATGACATGCCGCAACGAAACCGGGCTACTGGTCCCGGCCGGCGGCACCTGGCGCACCAGCCCGACTTCCATCGGGGAGCCGTTCCCTGCGCGCACGACCCGGGAGAACGACGGGCTGGCGTTCATCGCCGAACTACGCGGCGGCGGATCCAAACACCGCCCCATCTCCGAGCCGTTGGCGACGGTCACAGCGGCCGGCAATCACCACGGCCTGGTCACCACCTACTACCGCAACGACGGCGTCTCCACCAAAGCAGACCCGTTGTCGACGGTAACGACCCGCGACGGACACGCCCTGCTGATGCGGAACAACACCGCGCGCGGAAACCCCGCCCAAATGGTCACCCCGACAGAAGAATACGCCCGCACCGTCACCACACGCGGACACCAATCACTGCTGACCGGAATGACCACCAGCATCGAAGATGTGCTGTTCCGGATGCTCGAACCACACGAAATCGCCGCCGCACAAGACTTCCCACCCAACTACACGATCAAAGGCAACAAACGCGAACAGGTCCGCCAAATCGGCGGAGCGGTCATACCTCCCTGTGCCCGTGACCTAGTTGGCCTTGTCGCTGAATCACTCGGAGTCGCGTCATGACCAAATACGCTGCAACAACGGATGTGTCGAGCGAGAAATCCCGCGCCGAAATCGAGCGAACAATCCGTCGGTACGGCGCCGATCAGTTCCTCTACGGCTACGACACTGACCGCGCCCTCGTATCGTTCCGGATCCGGCAACGCCAGATTCGGTTCGTCTTGCACATGCCCGACTTCAACGCCCGAGAGTTCACGCACACACCCGGCCGCGGCCTACGCCGAAACCCCACCGCGCACGCCGACGCCTACGAACAGGCGGTCAGGCAATGCTGGCGTGCACTCGCCTTGGTCATCAAGGCCAAGCTCGAAGCCGTCGAAAGCGGCATCGTCGACTTCGACCGAGAATTCCTCGCGCACATCGTGCTACCGGACGGTACTACCGTCGGTGACACCGTCGCCCCGAAAATACGCGAAACCTACGAACTTGGCCGCGTTCCCGGCGAGCTGCTCGCCCTGCCCGGAGCCGCATCATGAGCACGAGCGCGGAGGTCACCGCCTAATGCCACATTTCCGCGTTGACGATGGCTTTGACGGCCACCCCAAGACCGTCCGCGCTGGCGACGATGCACTCGGCATGTGGGTGCGCGCCGGCGCGTGGTGCATGCGCTACCTCACCGACGGTTTCGTACCCGAATGGTGGGTCAAACAGCAACCAAAAGGCCCCGCAAAAGCGAGAAAACTCGTCGAATCAGGGCTATGGAATCCCGCCCAACGCAACAGCGAGAATGGGTTTGAATTCCATGAATGGCTCGGCCCTGGACGCCAGGACAGCCGCGCGCAAATAGAATCAGATCGCCGCGCGAATGCTGCCCGACAAGAGGTAGCTCGAAATCCTAGCCTTCGTGCCGCTATCCGCAAACGCGACGCTGACCTTTGCCGATACTGCGGGACGCCCGTGGAATGGACAAATCGCCGTGGCCCTACGGGAGGCACCTACGACCATATCGACCCGGCGGGTGGGTCGACGATCGACAACCTCGTTGTGTGCTGCCGCGGGTGCAACTCTCGTAAGGGTCGACGAACTCCCGAGCAGGCCAAGATGCCTTTGCTCCCCCCGGCAGGAGTTAAATCCGAATCTAAATCAGGAGTTAAATCCGAATCTAACTCCGAAATAAGTCTCACGCGCGCGTATACCCAACCCAACCCAACCCAAGAGATATCTGGTTACCTTCCCGAGTCAGCTACGGAAAGCAACGCGCGCGACGCCATCGCCGCCACACCAGCCGCCGAACTCGTCCGCCGAACCATCCCACGCGAAATCAACTCCGCAACCCAAACCAAGCTCCGCATCCGCGCCGGAGAACTCCTCAAAACCGGAACCCCACCCGACGTCGTCGAGGAAGCCCTCGCCGACTGGGCCACCAAAACCGGAATCGGACCCGATGTCCTCGCATCGCTAGCCGCCGACGTCGTCAAACGCCGCAACGGCCACGCCCGCTCCACACGCGCAAGCAAACTCCGCGACATAGCCCAGCTCGCCCAAGCCGAACGCGCACGCGAAAACACCAGCCAACAAAGGGAACTCGGATGATCACCCGCGCAGACGTCCTCGAAGTCATGACCCTCATAGCCGCCTGCCACCGCCGAACCGCCCCACGCATGGACGACCACGAAGCAATCCTCGTCACAGCCGACGTCTGGGCCGAACTATTCAACCGCTACGCACTCGAAAAGCGCGATCTCATCGCCGCGGTCAAGAAACGCGCCGAAGTCGAACCTGAAGCGCCCGAGCCCGCCGAGATCATCCGATTCGCACGCGAGATCCGCCGCGATCGCACCGAACGCGAATCCGATGCTGAACGCCGAGCGCGTGAAGACCGGCGTGACGCCGAGCTCGAAAACCGGCGACGAATCGCCGAACTCACAAACGGCATAGGCGAAGCGAAAGCGATCGACGATCGTGCCTGATCCGCGTGACCCGCATGCCGACGAACGCAGCCAAGCCCGCGTCCAGGCGTACGACGCGATGCTCGCCGAACTCGACTGCGACGCACACCTCACGTCCGCAGCGATCGCCAACTGCCAGCTCTGCGACCAAGACGGCTACCGACCCAACCGCCGCGTCTGCGACCACATCGACCACACCCACGCCGGCCAAACCGCCCGCCAACAAATCCGCGAATTCCTCGCCA
>NZ_JCALCG010000019.1:0-111628 GCF_059812225.1 Mycobacterium sp. NGS66
TAAGGCCGGCAGGCAAACACTGACCGCCGCCGACCCGCTACCCGACGACCTCCGCAACGCGCTCACCAACATCGACGCCGGCCATGCACACTAAATTGTCCTAAGTCGGGCAAGCGGGATGGACTCGACGATCACGACGACGAATGGCGCGCCCCCTGGTGAGTCAGTAAGGTGCCACGATCTACGCGGGTAGGGTCCGCAACTGTTTTTCTGTCGGATGAGGGTGTCAGATCAGAGCGCCGTTCCTGCGCCTGGTCCTGCAGAGCCGAATCGTCCGCAGATCGTCCGCAGTAGAGTTAAAAGCAGTTTTCATTAGCCAACAGAACCAACGCTTTGATCTGTGTGCTCCCATCACACCCAACACAGCTTGAACCGGCAAACGCCGAGAAGGACGGACTTAAAATCCGCCCAGTGTCGGTTCGAGTCCGACTGGGGGCACGCGCGTTAATCGCGGCACGCTGCGGGTAAACTCCCAGCGTGCGCGCGGAATCGGTCATTGCTGCAGCCGCGGTCGCGGTGGTCATTGCCGCATGCTCGTGTCCCACCGGTTCGGCTGAGCCCACGTCCGACAGTCCACCGTTCCCGATCGGTCAGCCGGGCGTGCCCGTGCACGTGCAGTCGGCCGGTGGCGCGACCGCCGACATCACCGTCAACAGTGCAACGTGGTTACCGCCGGGGTGCGCGTCTCATTTTGCGAATCCGGCGGCTGGCTCCGGGTGCAACGTGGTGGAACTGACTATCACGGCGACGTCACACCGGTTCTTCCAGTTCGACCAGCGCTATATTTTCGCCGGATACGGCGGCGGCAATCAGCCCTGGACCCATCCCGACGATGCGCCCCAACCTGCGACGCTGGCGGTCGACTACCAGAGGCTCGACAAGATGCCCCCGCTGCAAGCCGGCGGCCTTCACGACGGGCAGACCGCACATGGCTTCGTCGGCTTCGCGATGCCGACGGCAGGCGACCTGTACATCACGATCAACGATCCCGAGCGACCCGCGCCCTACACCGAAGCGGGCTGGATCATCCACACCTGACGCGGCCACCGCCAGACGTGCCCGGGTCCGTCGCGCGAAAAGGAAAACCAAGCGCTGGCCGGCAGTAGGCTTCGCGTATGCCGTTGAAAAACGGTGAGGTTTTCGCCGGCTGTGTTATTCGGCGATTCCTCAACACTGTTGGGATGAGTGAGGTTTGCCTCGTATGAGCAAGACCGAGGCTTCCGCCACGCAGGGCGACTGGGACGTCGTGCTGACCGCGCTGGAAAATCTGACCGCCCCCCAGCGACGTAAAGCACTCGTGGACGAGATGACGGCCCTGCACGAGGCCGGGCAATGGGATGCCGTCGTGGCCGCCGCGCGGGCGCTCGCTCGAATCGACCCGTGCAACTCCGATCCGGGTGGCATTGTCTCCGATGCGCAGGCCAAGATTCGCGAAGCCGAACTCGCCGACCAGTATGCGCAGGCGCTCACCCACTTAGACCAAGAACGGTGGCAGCAAGCCGCCGGTCTGCTACGTGCGATCGAGCAGGCGCAGCCGGGCTACCGTGACGCCGCCACGCTGCTTGAGACAGCCCAACAAAGACTGCCCGAGCCAGCAGAAGTTATGCGACGAGCGACCGGACTCCAGCCACTGCCCCTAACGAGGACCCCAGCGATTAGCGGCTGGTTTGTCGCCGTTGCCGTTGTGGTGTTCGGCGTGGCCCTGGTTGGCGCGCTGATCACCGTGAGCGCAGTTCACAGCTCGAGGTCGTCGAACACGTCGACATCAACTTCCACCCCAACCACTTCGGCTCCGTCGGCGTTCGCTCCGGCGTCGGGTCCGAACGAGACGATCGGCGATTACATCCGCAAGAACAACATCCAGGTGACGATGATCAGCCGTGGCACAGCGGGCACGCCGAAGATCGACATCCCAGTTCCCTTGGGCTGGACAGAGATTCATGAAAGCGCCGACGCCCCGTATGGCGGGCTCATCTTTACCGCGCCGAGCGATCCCAAGGACCCGCCCAAGATCATCGCGATCCTCGCCAAGTTGACGGGCGGTGTGGATGCGGACAGGCTGCTGGCCGTCGCACCCGGTGAGGTCAAGAACTTGCCGGGCTACCACGGTGGCGACGGCGAAAACAGCACCTTGAGTGGCCGTCCCGCATACCAAATAGCCGGCTCGTACACGAAGAACGGCGTCACGCGAATGGTTGCCCACAAGACGGTGGTCATCCAAAGCACGGATGCCGTCTACGTACTACAGCTCAAAGCCGAGGGTCCGCGGGCCGACGCCGGCGCGTTGAACGATGTGACCGGTGTGATCGACCAGCAGACCACCATCACGCCGTGATACTCAAAGGAGGTGTGCGATGAAGGTGTTCACCAGCTACTCGCATGAAATGGCATCCCCGCCGCGGTACCGGCGCCTTGGTGTTCTCAGCGCGGCTGCTGCCTTGATCGCTGCCGGCGGACTTGTCATGTCGGGGTCGGCCGAGCCCGGCGCCGCGCCTGCTGGCACCACGGTGACGAGCCCCCCTTGGCCGGCGAGGTTCTCACTCGTCGCGACCGGGTGGTGGACACCGGATCCGACAGCACCCCTGGCGACGGAGATCCCAACGGCGGCAACCCAAGTCGTGGCACCTCCCCCGCCGGCGCCCCGCACGGCGGCGCACCCAGCGGCGGTACCGCCGCCGCCCCCGCCCTCGGAGCTGAGGCTTCGGCAGGACCACTCCTTGGCGGCGGCCTTCGTGTCGATTACCAATAACGCAGACAAGCCTGCGGTGGCTTGCGTCTACCGATCCGTTGCGGTGGCGGGTACCGCCTCCGCGATCAAGTGGAACGACTCGGTCAATTTCACGGTGACCGGCTCGGAGGAGACAAAGATCAAATATCGTGGGCCTGCGACGGGCTCGACCTTTCACGACACCGTGACGTGCGCCAATGGCTTGTCGACCAGCATGGACAACATATGGTGAGCGAGGGTTCTACCCGTCTGCGAACCGCGATGAGAGCCGATTCGCCGATCCCGACCGCTTCGATGTCGGCCGGGCGCCGAATCCCCATCTCGCCTTCGGCGGAGGTGGCACTCACTTTTGCCTCGGCGCGAACCTGGCGCGGGTGGAGGCATCGGCAATCATCGCGGAAGTGTTGTCGCGGATGAATGACCTCGAGCTCGCCGGGCCGGTCGAACGGCTGCGGTCGAACCCGATAAACGGCATCCGGTCGATGCCGGTCCGGTTCACACCTGCTCGACGTCTCGCGGTCAACGAGCCAGTGCCGACGTGACCGACGATCCAGGATTCGACGGTGTCTCCCGCCAATACGACCAGTGGGCGTACCCGCCTCCGGTAACCGACCTCGAGGCGTGGACCAAAAACCACTGGGACTGGTTCGATCCATTCTGGGCTCACCGCGTGTTGTGGCCGAACCGGGAATATAAGCCGGACCTCGACATCTTGATCGCGGGTTGCGGGACCTACCAGGCGGCGGTTTTTGCCTTCATGAACCGAGCCGCGAAGGTGGTGGCGATCGACGTGAGCCGTTCCGCTCTCGATCACCACCGGTATCTGAAAGACAAGCACGGTCTGGAGAACTTGGAGCTGCACCTGCTTCCGATCGAACAGGTGTCGTCACTTCGGCGCGACTTCGACCTCGTGGTCTCCAGCGGTGTCCTGCACCACCTGGCTGATCCGCTGGCCGGGCTCAAGGCGCTGGGCGAATGTCTGCGCCGCGATGGGGCTTTGGGAGTCATGCTCTACGCGAGATACGGCCGGCTCGGTGTCGAGATGCTGGAATCGGTCTTTCGCGACCTCGGCTTTGCGCAGGACGCGGCCTCGGTCCAACTGGTCAAAGACGCGATCGCGTTCTTACCGGGGGATCATCCCATCGTGACCTACCTCAGACGTGCGCATGATCTGTTGACCGATGGCGCCCTGGTCGACACGTTTCTGCACAGTCGGCAGCGCAGTTACACCGTCGACGAGTGTCTAGACCTGGTCAGCTCCGCTGGCCTCGCTTTTCAGGGCTGGTTTCACAAAACCCCGTACTACCCGAACGACATTCTGATGCCCGACAACGGATTCAGATTGATTCTGGATCGCTTGCCTGACGCCAAACTGTGGTCGGTGATGGAGCGACTGCAAGCGTCAAATGCCACCCACTTCTTCATCGCCTGCCGCCCCGAGCGTCGGAAAGAGGATTACATGATCGATTTCTCGTCAGCTGGATCACTCGACTACGTTCCGTTGACGCGTACGGCGTGCTTGTGGTCCGGGGATGAAATCCTTTCGCCCGGAATGAAATTGAAGCTCACTGCCGCTCAGCGGCCCTTTGTCCAGCATGTCGACGGCCGTCGTACGATTCGGCAGATCGCTGAATGTGTGGCTCAGCAAGGTGACGTGACCGAGGAACGCAAGGCCGCCCTGCAGGAGTTCGGCCGCAAACTCTTCGAGTCGCTGTGGCGCCTGGACTTCCTGGCGATGGCGCTGAACACAGGTTCGGGCGGCTAGTCCGAAGACTGGCCCACATTCCGACCCCTGAATTGCAGCGTTGTGGGACCATGACCAGCACGGTCCCTTACTAGCAGCAAAGGCGGAACCAGTGGGCATCGGCATCATCGTGGTCATCGTCATCGTCGTAATCCTGGCGATCCTGGTGTTCTTCGTGATCGGCGTCTATAACGGGCTGGTTCGTGCCCGAAACGCCTTCAAGAACGCTTTTGCACAGATCGACGTTCAGCTGACCCGACGTCACGACCTGATCCCGAACCTCGTCGAAACCGCGAAGGCCTACATGGCGCACGAGCGCGGAACTCTCGAAGCGGTCATTCAGGCACGAAACTCCGCGGTCACCGCCCGGACGGCAGCGGCCGCCGACCCCGGAGATCCCGCCGCAATGGGGCAGCTGGCCGCCTCGGAAGGCGCGCTGAGCGGCGCTCTGGGCCGCTTGCTTGCGCTGCGCGAGGCGTACCCGGACCTCAAAGCGAATCAGAACATGATGCAGCTCTCAGAAGAGCTGACCTCGACGGAGAACCGCGTCGCTTTCGCCCGTCAGGCCTTCAACGACTCGGTCATGTCGTACAACAACAAGCGCGAGGTGTTTCCGGCCTCGATGTTCGCGGGCATGTTCGGCTTCACCCCGGCAGCACCGCTGGAGGCGGCACCTCCCGAGCGTGAAGCCCCGCGCGTTCAGTTCTGACCTGGTCCATGGACTTCTTCGAGCGTCAGCGCAAGGTGCGCGCGACGTCGAAATGGTTGGTAATCCTCTTCATCTTGGCCGTACTCGCAATCACCGCGATTGTGAATTTCGTGGTCATCGGGGCATTCGTCGCCCGAAAGGGGGCAACGCCCCAGCAGCTCATCGGGATGTCGGTTGTCGTGAGTGGCGCAGTGCTGCTGCTGATTTCAGCGGTGTCGATAGTCAGGACGCTGATGCTGCGCCACGGTGGCGGAGTCAAGGTCGCGGAGAGTTTGGGCGGGGTGCCCGTCCCGCAGATGCCCACCGACCCCAAACTCAAGCGATACCGCAACGTCGTCGAAGAAATCGCCATAGCGTCGAGCACCCCGGTGCCCGTGCTGTATTACCTGCCATACGAACAGGGGATCAACGCGTTCGCCGCCGGATACACGCCGGCCGACGCGGCGGTGTGCGTGACCCAAGGTTCGCTCGATCGACTCAACCGTGACGAACTGCAGGGTGTGATCGCACACGAGTTCAGCCACGTCGTGAACGGCGATATGCGGTTGGGCATCAGGCTTATCGGCGTCCTGGCGGGAATCACGGCGTTGTCGGTCATCGGCCGGATGCTGTGGTACACGGGGGGCGGACGCAGCCGCGACCGCGACAACAGCATCCCGTTGTGGGCCGTGGGGTTGGTCATTCTGGCGGCTGGGTGGATCGGAGTCTTCTTCGGGCGGCTGATCAAGGCCGCCGTCTCCCGGCAGCGGGAGTACCTCGCCGACGCCTCAGCGGTGCAATTCACGCGGCAGACCAGCGGGTTGACCGGCGCGCTGAAGAAGATCGGAGGGCTGGACGCCGGCTCCCAGTTACACAGCCCCAAGACCGAGAACGTCAGCCACATGCTGTTCGGCCCCGGCATGAATTTCTCGTCGCTGTACGCGACCCACCCGCCCCTGATCAAACGCATCCAGGTGCTCGAACCTGACTTCACCCCCTGCAACCTCGATCAACTGCGGCAGAACTGGCGCAGCCGACCCCCGGACGGCTTAGAAGAGGACTATCGGATGGGCTTGGCCGAAGCTCCCGTACAGCAGGTTCCCCGACGCCAGCTGAGTGCCCGCGAATATACAGCGGCCGTGGGCAATCCGACCCCCGCGTCGTATCACGCCGGGAGGCGAATCCGCGCCGAGATTCCGCAGCGGGTGGCCGATCTTGCGCACAATTCCGCCACCGCGGTTCCGTTGATCTATGCGCTGATCTTCGACCGCAACCCGAATGTCCGGCAGGCCCAATACCAAATCGTCGCGCGGCATCACGGCAAGCAGGTGGCCGAAGAGGCATGGCAATGCGCGGCCGAGCTGGTGCAGCTCGACCCGAGCTTGCGCCTGCCCGTCGCATCCATAGCGTTTCCCGCGCTACGGGGTCGTCCCGAGGCAGAGTTGCGACAGGTGCTTTCGGTGGTGGGCGAATTGATCAACGCCGACGGCCGGATCGACATCTTCGAATATTGCCTGGGCACACTGGTTTTCGTTGGGCTGAACGAGGCTTTGACGTCCGGCTCGCCGTGGAAGAGCAGGCGTCAGAGCCTGGCCGGCGCCCAAAACGCGGTTTGCACTCTCATCGCCTTGTTGGCGCAGACCGGCAACAGCGACGCGCGCGCCGCGGCTGCGGCTTTTCAGGCGGGGATCACGGTTGCCTACCCGCGGGCACACATTCCGTTCCAGCCAGTCCAGAACGTATTCGCGCTCGAACATGTGTGGCCGGTGATCGACGGACTCGAAGGCAACGACAAGGCCACGCTGGTTGCCGCCGTCGTCACGACGGTAATGGCGGACAGGGTAATCACTTTGGAGGAATCCGAGCTGCTGCGAACAGTGTGCGGTGTGTTGCACTGTCCGGTTCCGCCGGTCGTCTGAAGGAGTCATCGTAATGCAGTTCGACGGGAGGTCGCGTTCATCACCGGCGCCGCACGGGGGCAGGGCCGCTCGCACGCGGTTCGGTTCGCCGAAGAAGGAGCCGACATCATCGCGTTCGACCTGTGCGATCAGATCGACAGCGTCGCCTACCCGATGCCAACTCGCGAAGACCTCGGCGAGACGGTCAACCTGGTGGAGAAGACCGGCCGCCGCATTGTCGCCGAGCAGGGCGACGTCCGCGATTTTGAGCGATTGAAAGCTGTTGTAGAACATGGGGTTTCCGAGTTGGGACGAATCGACTTCGTCCTCGCCAACGCAGGAATAATGCCGGCGGTCGGTGAAGCGCGATATGACAATTCGGCCTATAGCGACGCGGTGGATGTACTGCTGCACGGCGTCTACTACACGATCGAGGCGGCACTGCCCGCTCTGTTGGAGCACGGCGAGGGCGGGGCGGTTGTCGTCACGAGTTCGGCCGCCGGGCTGCACAGCGTGTGTCCGAAGTTCAGCGTTCGAAGTCATGGCTTTGCCGGCTATCACGCCGCCAAACACGGCATCGTTGGGCTGATGCGGTACCACGCAACTTCATTGGCGGAGAAAAACATTCGCGTCAACACCGTCCACCCGAGTGGGGTGGCGACACCAATGATCATCAATGAGGCGGTCGCACAAAACATGGCCGAGCATCCCGAGGGCAATAGTGCGCTTGCGGGCAGTCCGGGCGGTATATCACCGGAATCACGCTTCCCGTCGACGCTGGCTTCAACGCCAAGTAGGGCCGCGCTATAGGGCTTCCCCTACACTCGTCGATGAGACATGTCGGCATGGGGTAGCTGTCGGCGCAAGTCGTCGGCAAACTCTTTTACCCGCTCCGCTGCCTCCACGAGCTGACATAGTTTGTCGGCTGGCTCATCTCGCTCGCTGGCGATGAGCCGCAGTATCTGCTCGCGGGCGACGGTGGAAACCGGAAGTTCGCGACCTTTCGCGATCGTTTCCAACGCCGCCATCTCCTCGGCGTTGAGCCGCACCTGGAGCACCTTGCTGCGGGTGCGGCCAGGTTGACCGACCCTGACGTATTTCGGCAGGGGAGTGTCAGGATCGGCGGTGTGTCCGGCGGCCTCGATGTCATCGGCCTCAGCGAGCGCCTGCTCGAGTTTGTTCATCACCCATTCCTTTCCAGGTATCTGCGCCGGTCGGTCGGGTTCGACGGCCAAGCGTTGATGCCGAACACAACACCTTCTTCCACGACGGTGATTACGGTTACCAGCGCACCCCGGCTGACCGAGTAGCCGATGGTGCGGACGCTGACGCCGGACTTGCTCGCCGGATCGGGCTCCAACACCACGCGGTCTGGGTCGAAAAGGGCTTCGTCCGCCTGCGCTGGTGTGGTCTGGTGCTTGATGGCAATATATGCGCCTCGCTTGCTCCAATCGGCCACTCCAGCTCTCCAAAGTGTATTACAGCTGTACTACATACTCAACATTGCTTCGTCGTTGAGCGCGACCTCACGCTTTTCTAATTCGTGGGTCCGACAAGGCCACCCCCATCACGCTTCTCGTCGACGCTGGCTTGAACGCCAAGTAGCGTCGGCTCTCGTGGTCGACGACTTTCACCCTGATCTGCGCAGGATCGCCAGATTCACACCAAGCCGTGGGATGCGAATGACCCCTCGGAGGCTGCCGTTTGGCCGAACGATGGTGGCGCTGACCGCTGTCGGCGGCCCACGTGACGTCGAGGTGGTGTCACTGGGCCGAGGCACCGGCGTGCGGGTGCACAGACCGGCGGGGCTCACTGGTCCCGCGCCGGGTCTGCTGTGGATTCACGGTGGCTGCTACGTCATCGGCAGTGCCGCGCAGGACGACCGATTGTGCCGGCGGTTCGCGCATGCGCTCGGCGCCGTCGTCGCGTCGGTCGAATACCGGGTGGCGCCCGAGCATCCGTATCCCGCAGCGGTGGACGACTGCGAGGCCGCGCTGAAGTGGCTCCTTGCCCAGCCGGACGTGGACTCATCGCGCATCGCGATCGGCGGTGGCAGCGCGGGTGGAGGCCTGACCGCCGCCCTGGCTTTGCGGCTGCGTGATCAGCGATCACCGCAACCGGTGATCCAGTTGTTGACCTACCCGATGCTCGACGATCGGCCGGCCTTCCGTCCGGATCCCGAGCCCGAGCGCCGTCGGATCATGGATCAAGGCATGAACCGCTTCGGCTGGGAAAGCTACCTACGTGGCGCCGACCCGAACCAAGCCGTTCCGGCCCGGGCCACGGACCTCACCGGTTTGCCACCCGCGTGGATCGGCATCGGCACCCATGATTTGCTCTTCACTGAGTGCCTTGAATACGCCGATCGGCTCAAAACGAGTGGCGTCCCATGCACGGTGGAGGTGGTCGAGGGCGCCTTTCACGGTTTCGATCGGGTGGCGCCGAAGCAGGCGGTGTCCCGCAGGTTCTTTGAAAGCCAGTGTGCGGCGCTCGCCGAGGCGCTCGGCAGTCCGGCGAGATAGCCCGAACCAGGGCGCGTGCTCAGCAAGGTTTTCGAAGCGGTGGGTAGGCGACGGGCGCCTGCCCACCCGTTTCAGGCCATTGAGCATGCCCAGACGGGGATCATTCTTTGGGTTTGGGATTTTCGAGCAGCCAATGCACGTAGGCGAGGCCTGGCTTGCAGTCGGGAGTGATACTCACGAACCGGTGTGCTGTCTTGCCGGTATGGAAGTAGGCGATGTCATCGCCTTCTATGATCCATTCCGTCATAATCACGCCAGTCCGAGCAGCGTCTACGCAGGGTGTGGGGATGAAGTATTCCTTCGTGTACGGAAAACGTGAGAACGTCTGGCCGGGGTAGTACTTGGCGATGTAGGACCGCCATTGGTCGTTAGGCATCAGGAATTCCACGGCATAAGCCATGCCCGTGCTGGGTTCGATGGTTTTGACTACGTCGGTGGCCGAGGCGGGTATCTGTATTTTCAGCGCCACGTCCGGTTTGGCCCAGTCCTCGCCGAAGGGTGATTTAATCTCGCAGGCTGCGCATGCCGCCAGCAGTAGCACCGCAAGCATGTACCGCAGCATTGCGCTCATGGGAAGGTGCCTCGATGGGGGGAGGAGGACCCGAAGGTGTCGAAGTTGTGCGCCCATCCGGCACGGTTGAGGTCGTTGAGCATGCCCAGATGTCCGCGCGCATCGAAGTTGTAGTAGTCGTAAATGTTGATCGTCGCGGCCACCGAATAGTTGCCGTGGTCCGTGGGCATGGCCACACCGCTGGTCTGGTAGGCCATCGTGCCAACCGCAAAAAACCAGTCGGGGTGGTCGAATTTGTCCGGCGTATATGTCTCCGAATACCGGCTTTGAAAGGCCACCGGCCCGTGGTAGCCCGCAGGCATGAACCGCTGCGCGACAGCCAGTGTGCGGTTGGTGAACTGCACTGCTGCGGAAGAGAATTCGGGCATATCGCGCATCATGTCATCGACCGACACATGTGCGGGGGTGCCGGTGTTGTCCAGGAAGTGGTTCAGGAGGCGCCGGTAGTTGTCCATGTTCACGCCCTCACCGACGAACGTCGTGGCCTTGGCGGCCTCGCGGGCGGCTTGCAGCTGGATTTGTTCACGAAGGTTCGGCTTCCAGGTATTCCACTGCTGATCCCCCGAGCCGTCCTTATTGGCCCGTTCCCGCGCGGAGTCAGGGCCCTTCACCGGCGCCGGAGCGGGAGGCGGCAATCGTGGTTCAAAGGGGCGGTCTTCGCCGCGTAACGCGTTGGTCAGCAGCCAATCGTAGTGCTGGCCTGCGACCTCGGCGGTGGCTAGCAATGACCGCAACCCCACCTCCAAATTGCCGGCGGCTATTTCAGCCTTCTCCTGTTCATCTTTGGAGAGCGTTTTAGCGTAGTCGGGCCGTACGGTGACGCTGCCGTCGCCTGCAATTATGAATTCTCGCTGGTTCTCTGGGTCGTCAACGAGGTCGAGTATTTTGTTGCGCAGCAAGGCCATTTGCTGGGCGGCCTCGTCTAACACAGCTGCAGCCTTGTTCCACCGTTGGGCGGTCTCCTGCATTGTGGTGGCGCGGTCTTTGGTTTGGACTGCGGCCTTGTCTTTGGCTTCCCCGGCCCAGTCAGTGGCGATGCCGGCCAGCCTGTTGATCACGGTCAGGGCATGCTCATCCAGGGCGGCCCCGCCTTGCCGCAAACCGGCTGCCGTGCCGGAAAGCTCACCCAGGTTCCATCCCCTGATTGTGGCGATGGTCAGTTGCTGTCCGGTCACAGAGGACGCGGGGGTCGGCCAACTACCTCATCAACCTGCTCGAAGGAATCGACAGCCTGCTTGACCGAATCACCCAGGCGATCCCAGTGCTGGGATAACCACTGGACGTGGTCGTGCTGCTCATCGGCGTGCCTTCGTAATCCGGCCACCAAATCCGTGCCCTCACACGCCCCAGCACCCTGGTAGAGCACCGATCCGATATCCAAGCCGGCCAGTCCGTCCGACACCGCATAGAGGTGACGAACAAAACCGCGTACCGCAGCGGGCACAAGGCGAAACTCGTGTGCGGCGTCGTAGGGACTCTCACCAGTCATGCGGCACAAAGTACCAGCACTCCTGGCCTGATGATCACCACGAATTCGGACTCGATACACGACTAGACTCCCTGAACGAAGACATAAAGCCGCCCTTACCGCCGTCGTCCCGGCAAACCGCGACTCATACACTGGCCCATCGTGGGCATGCTGTTTGGCTTGACGCCGTGGATCGTCTTTTGGGTGCTTGTCGGTAACGTCCCTGTGCTGGCCGCCGTGTTGGTCGCGCTGGTGATCGCGGTCGCGGGGTTCGTGATCGAACGCGTAGCCGGAAAGCCGATGAGCGTACTCCAAACAGGTTCCGTCGCCGTCTTTTTGGTGTTGACCATCGTGGTTGGCGTGGTTAATGACGCGTTCGCCGCGCGCTGGATTCAGCCGCTGGGTACTGCCGGGCTCTTCATCGTCGCACTCATCAGTGCGCTGATTGGCAAGTCTTTCGTACATGACTACGCCGCCGCCGAACAGCCCGCCGACGTGGTCAAGACCGAGCTCTTCGGCCGGCTGGCAAGGGTATTGACCTGGATCTGGCTTGCCACTGTCGCCGGGATGGCGGTGTCGTCGCTGGTTCCGCCGCTCGTGCACGCCGGCACTTCGCTGTCCTACGTCTGCTACTGGATCATTCCGTTCGCGTTGTTCGGAGCGGCGGCGCTGGCCTCGCAATTCCTGCCCGGGAAGATGCTGGCCGGGATCGACGACGTCACACGGGAAACCTCGTTCGTCGCCTACGACGAAGCCACCATCGACGAGCTGTACTACCTCGCTCAGCAGCATGCAGATCGCGAAGTCGGCCCGGGCAAAGAGGCCTACAACGTCAAAGTCGGCGGGATGGGAACACCGCTGACCGGTGACGAGTCCCGCAAATCATGGCCGTCGACCTACAAAGTGCGTGATAAGCGGCATTGACTGGCGGGCTGGATTGGCATCCGCGAAGACCTGGGGGATAGCGGCGGCAACGGCTTTGCTTCCGTTGGCGGCCTGCTCGTCGCTGGACCCGCCCACTGAGCCGGCACAGCAGGTCGGCGCCGCCCCGAGCACGAAACCCGGTGCGGTCCTTACCATTTCGCCGGGACAGTTGCTGGCGGCCACGCACGGCGTGACGCCGGTGGCGTTCGGCAAACCCGCGCACGGCACCATCGCTTACGGCTCCTACGGGGCAATGGTCTACACGCCCGACGCCGGGTTCACCGGTACTGATCAGCTCCCTGTCACCGTCAGCCGCGCCGTCCGGCTCTACGCCGAAGACCAGTCTCCACTGACCATCGTCGGCGAGGTCGCCATCCAGGCCAACGCGCATGGATCTGCCATCGCGGCGGTGCCGGGCAGCCCCGACGAGATCTATGGCCTCACCGACCGCGGGCCGGCCGTCGCCGGGCGTTCGCCCAACGAAGTGGTGCTGCCGCTACCCGATTTCCACCCGCAGATCGCCAAATTCAAACTGGCCGGTGGCGTGGCGTCGCTGGAGCAGATCATCGTGCTGAGCGGACGCGACGGCAAGCCGTTGGTGGGCCTGATCGACCCGCGGGCGTCCACCGGCGAGACGCTGGTGGACCTCAACGGAACCCCGCTGGCGCGGTCCGACCATGGCCTGGACAGCGAGGGTTTGGTCGCGATGCCCGACGGGACGTTCTGGGTGTCCGACGACTACGGCCCTTTCGTCGTCCATTTCGACGCGAACGGCAAAGAGCTGGAACGTCTTTCGCCGTTCGATGGAACCTTGCCGCAGGAGCTGTCGCTGCGTACCCCGAACCAGGGCATGGAGGGTCTGACGATCACCCCGGACGGCAGCACGCTGGTAGGCATCATGCAGTCGGCCCTCAACGCACCCGGTCTGGCGGGGTCGGCCCGATCAGTTTCTGTGACCCGCATCGTCACCGTCAACCTCGCCGACCGCACGAATGTGCACGAATACCTCTATCCATTGGCCAACCCGCAGGAGACCAAGGTAGGGGTTTCGGACATCACCGCGCTGAGCGCCACAACCTTCCTGATCGACGAACGCGACGGCGCACCCGCACCCGCCGGCAGCAAGAAGATCTACGTGGCCGACATCTCCGGGGCCACCGATGTCGGCCCGCGCTCCACCGTGCCCGCGACGTCCTACCGCGCCGACGCGGGCGGACTGCAGATCGACGGTGTTGCTATCGAGGCCTTCGTCGGCGTCAGCACCGACGCCGTCGCCGCGGATAAGCTGAAGGCCGCCGGAATCCACGTTGCGGCAAAGACTCTCAAGCTCGACGTCGGAGAACTGGTACGGTCGCTGTCCGCTGACGGAAACTTCTTCGGGCATGACAAGATCGAGGGGATCATCAGCCGAGACGGCGGCAAGACGCTGATGATCGCCAACGACAGCGACTTCGGGCTGGCCGGTTTGGCGTCACCAACCCCGCCGTTCACGCTCACGCCGAAGATGCTGCCCAACGGCACTCAGGACAGCGGCGAAGTGCTGACCGTCGACACGACATTGCTGCCCGCCAAGATGGAAACCGTGCTGGTGCCGATCAAGGTCGGCTAGGCTCGCCCTACTTCAGTCGATGGGCCTGAGGCGAAAAACCCTGATCTCGCGGGGCGCGCAGCTGGCGCGGTAATTCTCGTAGCCGGCATAGAAATCAACGGCGGTGTCCCAAGCCTTTTCGCGCGCCTCGCCGGTGAGCAATTCGGCGCGGTACTTCCTCGGCGCTCCCTTGAATTCGATCGTGCACTCGGGATGGGCCTTGAGATTGGCGCTCCACGCCGGATGGCTGGGTCGCCCGTAGTTGGAGCCGATCGCCAGCAGCCCGTCTCCGTCCTCGATCAACGCCAACGGGTGGGTGCGCGGCTCGCCGGACTTGGCGCCGATGCTGGTAACGAGTCCGACTTTGTCCAGTCCCATCGCGCTGAGCCGGCCCTTGGTACGCGGGATCAACACCTTGTCGATGCGCGGCGCCAGATGCAGGGCGAATTGGTATCCCAGCCGGCTCATGGCGAAACGCTCGAATAGCGCCTCGTCGAGGCGTAGCCGTCGCCCTCTCCTGGGGCTTTCTCGTAGAAGTGCCACGGGTAAGGACAGTACTCGTGCAGGTGGCAAGCTGAAACGATGAACGCGACGAGCTCCGACTATCCGCAAGTGGCTGCGACCCGCGGACGGATAGAGCCGGCACCGCGCCGGGTGCGGGGCTTCCTCGACCATGAGCTAATCTTCGATACCACCGCGGCCCGTTACGTATGGGAAATCCCTTACTACCCTGCGTATTACATCCCGCTGAGTGATGTCCGCGCCGAGTTCCTGCGTGACGACGACCGCCCCCAGAAAGTACAGTTCGGCCCGTCGCGGTTTCACTCTTTGGTCGGGGCCGGTCAAACGCATAGCGCGGCCGCGCGGGTTTTCGACCCCGACGCCGACGGCCCCCTGGCCGGCTATGTGCGTTTCGAATGGGATTGCCTGCGCTGGTTCGAGGAAGACGAGCAGGTCTACGGCCACCCACGCAATCCGTATTCCCGCGTTGACGCGCTGCGATCGCACCGTCGCGTCCGTGTGGAACTGGACGGTGTGTTGCTCGCCGACACCAGTTCTCCGGTATTGCTATTTGAAACCGGTTTGCCCACAAGGTATTACATCGACCCGACCGATGTGTTCTTCCAGCATCTGGAGCCCAGCCCGACGCAGACGCTGTGCCCGTACAAGGGAACGACGTCGGGTTACTGGTCGGTGCGGGTGAACGACACCGTCCATCCCGACCTTGCCTGGACCTATCACTACCCGTTGCCGGCCGTCGCGCCGATCGCTGGTCTGCTCGCGTTCTACAACGAGAAACTCGACATCACGGTCGACGGTTCGGCGTTACCGCGGCCGCGCACGCACTTCAGCTAAACGGTCACCGCACGACGAGGAAATTTCGACACGCCCGATTGCGGGCAATGTGAGCTTCACCTCTTTTGCGCGCCAATTCTAAGGGATTCTTATTTTCACCGCCCGGATCATGAAACGTGATGCCGTTAGCGACGAACCGCAAGCTTCCTGCTGGGTAGCGACGTTCGGTTTGCCAGCGGCGAGCCGCCCAAATATGCGACTACCGAAATTTAAGACGAGGCTGAGTAGATAACGCAACATATGTCACAGGGCCGGATAGAAACTCTATTTAGCTGAAATTCGCACCGGTAGGATCGTTGATCAAAGCAGTCGTAACAGCGTTTTCGGCGCTGAATCTGACCGAGGGCTGCCGGTGTCGCACCAGGTGGTGTCGCGACGTGGACCGGCCCCTATGCACGTCCGAGGAACACAGCAAAGGCGGTGCCAACGTGAGTGATGTGACCGGCCGACAGGTCGCCCGTTATGAGGACGAGGTGCTTGAGCACAATCCAGTCCGGGCAGAGGCGGAGGTCGTCGAGATCCGGGTGGGCAGCGGCCCGATCAGCGGCATCGCCGTAAGCCCCGACGGCCGGCGGCTGCTGGTGACCCACTACGGCCACGACAGGGTCTCGGTCATCGACACCAGTCGCCGCCGCGTTGTGCAGACCATCGACGGCCTCGACGAGCCGTATGCGATCGTCGTCGACAACGAAGACACCGGTCGGGCCTACGTCAGTACCGCGTCGCCGGCCTATGACTCGGTCGCTGCCATCGACATGTCCACCGACACCATCGAAGCGACCTACCCGCTGGCGATGAGCATCAGCGACCTGGCGGTGAGCCCGGACGGCAGGTACGTCTACGCAGCCCGCACCGATGCTCGTGCCGCCGACGTCGCGGTTGTGGACACCCAGACGGACAAGGTCGAGGCCATCGACGTCGCGGACGTTCGCGGCACCAGCACGCAGTGCGTACGCGTCAGCCCCGACGGGTCTCACCTTTATGTCGGCACCAACCCACCGGCGGGAGGCCGGCTGGTCGTGATCGCAACCGGCGTCGACGAGGGCCCGGCCCGCACCCGCTGGCGCAGGCACCGCAAGACCACCAAGAACAACGGCCCGCGGGTGATCGCAACCGTCGAAATCGGCTTGCCCATCCGCGACGTCGCGCTCGGCCCCGACGGAACCACCGCCTATGTGGCCAGTTGCGGTCCCGACGCCGGGGGCGTGCTTGATCTGATCGACACTCGCACCAACAAGATCACCAACATCCGCAAGATCACCGAGATCGGCCTGCTCACCGGGCTGACCATCAGCGGCGACGGTGACCGCGCCTACCTGGTCGGCGATGAGGGCGTCACCGTGCTGTGCACCCTCACCCAGGACGTGATCGGCACGATCCAGGTTCAGGCTCAGCCGTCGTGCCTGGTGGAAAGCCCGGATGGAAACTACCTGTACATCGCTGACTACGACGGCACCATCACCGTTGCACCTGTCGGCTCGACCATGACCAACATCGAGCCCGGCGATTGGGCTATGCCCGAGCTGATGCAGTACGAGGCAGCGCTGGTCTGACCGGGGTTCGGGTAAAGCCCGCTTCTCGGGGGCATCCGTATCTCACGGCTCGATGCGGCGATACCATTCGGCCGACTGAACATGAGGCGGTGCTGCGCCGAGAGTCATAAGGCGGTACATCGATGTACAGCACGATGCAGGAGTTCCCGTTGACCCTGGCCGCCATCATGCGGCACGGCTGCGGTGTCCACGGGGCACGCACGGTCACCACCAATACCGGTGACGGCTACCGGAAGATCAGCTATCGGGAAGTGGGCCAGCAAGCCGCTCAGTTGGCAAATGTGTTGCGCCGCATCGGCATCACCGGCGACCAGCGGGTTGGCACCTTCATGTGGAACAACGCCGAACACCTGACGGCTTACCTGGCGGTGCCCACAATGGGCGCGGTGCTGCACACCCTCAACATCCGGCTTTTCCCCGAGCAGGTCACCTATGTCGCCAACGAGGCCGAGGACCAGGTGGTGCTCGTCGACATGTCGCTGGCCAAGCTGCTGGCGCCGATCCTGCCCACCCTGGACACCGTGCACACCGTGATCGCGGTCGGCGAGGGCGATCTGGCGCCGCTGCAGGAATCGGGCAAGAACGTGCTGCGCTACGCCGAGGCGATCAGCGAAGAGCCAACTGAGTTCGACTGGCCAGAGCTTGACGAGAATTCCGCGGCCGCGATGTGCTACACCAGCGGCACCACCGGTAACCCCAAAGGCGTTGTGTACAGCCATCGTTCAAGTTTTCTGCACACGATGGCGGCTTGTACGGCCAACGGCATGGGCCTGGGGTCCAGCGACAGTGTGTTGCCGATCGTGCCGATGTTTCACGCCAACGGGTGGGGTTTGCCGTACGCGGCGCTGATGGCGGGCGCGGACTTGGTGCTGCCGGATCGCCACCTGGACGCCCGATCGCTGATCGACATGGTGGAAAAATTGCGGCCCACGGTGGCGGGTGCGGTGCCGACAATCTGGAACGACGTCATGCACTACCTGGAGAAAGATCCAGACCACGACATGTCGTCGTTGCGGCTGGTGGTCTGCGGCGGCTCTGCTGTCCCGGTATCGCTGATGCGCACATTCGAGGAAAAACACGGCGTCGAGATCCGCCAGCTGTGGGGCATGACCGAGACGTCTCCGCTGGCAACCATGGCCTGGCCCCCGCCCGGAACGCCGGCGGAGCGGCACTGGGTCTACCGCGGAACCCAAGGCCAGCCGGTTTGCGGGGTGGAAGCCCGAATCGTCGACGACGAGGGCCGGGTGCTGCCCAACGACGGCAAAGCCGTTGGCGAGGTGGAGGTTCGCGGCCCCTGGATCGCCGGCTCCTACTACCTGGGGCGCGACGAGTCCAAGTTCGCGTCGGGCTGGTTGCGCACCGGCGATGTCGGCACCGTCGACGAACGCGGCTTCATCACGCTGACCGACCGCGCCAAGGACGTCATCAAATCCGGCGGCGAATGGATCTCCTCGGTCGAATTGGAAAACTGCCTGATCGCCCATCCCGACGTGCTGGAGGCGGCGGTGGTCGGTGTTCCCGACGAGCGCTGGCAGGAGCGCCCACTCGCCGTCGTCGTCCTCAACGAAGGCGCGTCGGTGACCGCCGCCGATCTGCGAAAGTTCCTCGCGGACAAGGTGGTTCGCTGGTGGCTGCCGGAGCGCTGGGCATTTGCCGACGAGATACCGCGCACCAGCGTGGGCAAGTACGACAAGAAGGCCATCCGGTCCCGTTACGCCGACGACGGCTACGACGTGACCGAGGTGCGCGACTGAGCACCAGCGAGCAGCGTGAGGGAGTCCCCAATTGGCCAAGTCCATCGTCGTCGAGCAATCGCGAGCCATCCCCGTCACCGTCGAAGACGCCTTCGCCAGGACACTGCCCATCCCGCTGACAGATATCTGTTCGCAGTGGTACGGGCTATTCCCGCCGATCAAGGAAGTCCGGGAGCAAAGCGGCGACTGGGATGCGCCCGGTCAGACCCGAGTGGTCATCATGGTCGGCGGCGGCAGCCTGCGCGAGCAGTTGACCAGCGTCGACCCGCCGCGGTCTTTCGGATACATCCTGTCGGGCATCACCGGTCCGATGGCGCCGCTGGTTAGCACGATCGACGGCAAGTGGAGCTTCACGCCGGCCGGAACCGGGACGAATGTCACCTGGCAGTGGACCATCCACGCCAAGTCCGATCTGGCCGCATACCTGCTACCGGTGCTCGGCAAGATGTGGCAGGGCTACGCCCGGGTGACGCTCGAGAAGCTGTCCCGGCAGCTGGTGGGCTGACACACCGATGTGCCGACTCTTTGGCCTGCACGCCGGCCGGACGGCCTGCACCGCGACCTTCTGGCTGCTGGACGCACCGGACAGCCTTTCGGAGCAGAGCAGGCGAAACCCGGACGGCACCGGCATCGGCATCTTCGATGAGAACGGTCAACCGCGGCTGCACAAGGAGCCCATCGCCGCCTGGCAGGACGCCGATTTCGCCACCGAAGCCCACGAGCTGACCGGCACCACCTTCGTCGCACACGTTCGCTATGCAACGACGGGCTCCCTTGACGTCCACAACACCCACCCGTTCCTGCAGGACGGCCGGATCTTCGCGCACAACGGCGTGCTGGAAGGCCTCGACCTGATCGACGAGCGGCTGCGCGAGCTCGGCACCGACGGCCTAGTATTGGGCCAGACCGATTCCGAGCGGGTGTTCGCCTTGATAACCGGCGCGGTGCGCGCCCAAAAAGATGACGTGGCAACGGGTTTGGTGGATGCGATGAAATGGCTGGCGGCGAACGTGCCGATTTATGCGGTGAACGTATTGTTGAGCACAGCCACCGACATGTGGGCGCTACGTTATCCGGACACCCATGAGCTGTACGTCCTGGAGCGCCGGCCGCCGGGTAAGCACGAATTTCACCTGCGTACCAAGCGCATTCGTGCGCAATCCGATCATCTGTGCACCCGGCATTCGCTGGTGTTCGCGACCGAGCGCATGGACGACGACCCGGCCTGGCGTCTGATCGCTCCAGGAGAGCTGGTCCACGTGAACAGTGCGCTGCACGTCACCCGCGACCTGGTGTTACCCGACCCGCCGAGCCAGCTGTTGCGTCACGACGAGCTGACCCCGGCTGTCCAGCAGGCTCAGCACTAGGTTTTCCGGCGTGACGACAAAACAGGCCCTGGTGCTGGCCGGCGGCGGGTTAGCCGGAATCGCTTGGGAGACAGGGGTTTTGCTCGGCATTGCCGACGAGTCGCCGGCGACCGCGCGGCGGCTGCTGGATTCGGATGTGCTGGTCGGGACATCGGCCGGTTCGGCGGTTGCCGCCCAGATCAGCAGCGGTTGCCCGCTCGAGGAGTTGTTCGAGCGGCAAATCGCCGAGGATTCAGCGGAATTGGATCCGGGCGTCGACGTGGACGTCATCACCGAGCTTTTCCTTACCGCGCTGGCCGAGCGGCCGCCATCGCAAGGACCGCATGCCCGGATGCAACAAATCGGATCGGTCGCGCTGACGACGCAGACCGTACCCGAGGCGGTCCGCCGGCTGGTGATCGAGCAGCGGTTGCCGTCACACGACTGGTCGGACCGGGAGCTGCGGATCACGGCGATCGACGTCGCCAGCGGTGAATTGGTCGTTTTCGACCGCGACTGGGGCGTCCAGCTCGTCGACGCCGTCGCGGCCAGTTGCGCGGTGCCGGGAGCGTGGCCGCCGGTGACCATCGCGGGACGCCGCTACATGGACGGCGGAGTGGCCAGTTCGGTCAACCTGCGGGTGGCCGACGACTGCGACGTCGCCGTGGTCTTGGTGCCCGCCGGCGAGGACACTCCTTCGCCGTTCGGTGCCGGGCCGGCCGCCGAGATCGCCGAATTCGGCGGCAAGGCGTTCACCGTGTTCGCCGACGACGACTCGCTGGGGGCCTTCGGCCCCAATCCGCTGGACCCGGCCTGCCGCGGCAAATCCGCGTTGGCCGGCCGATGGCAGGGACGCCGTGCCGCAGCCGCTATCGCGCGGTTTTTCGACACGCTCTGAATTCAGCCCTCGGTCACGGCCTCGTTTTCCAGGGCGTCCAGGGCGCTGCTGGCCAGTTCGCGGCCCGCGGCGATCACCTCCACCGCGCGGTGGAACTCCAGGCTTCGGCAGGTCGACCGCGGCACCTCGATCAGCAAATCGGGTGGGTAGGCCGCCAGGGTATGGCGCGCCAGCGCGGATTGGGCGATGTCGATGGTCCGGTTCATCACCTCGAAACCGCCCAGCTTGGGAATCTCCTCGGGTTCGTCGCGCACTTCGGGGACCTGTTCGTCGTCGGAGTCCGCAGACCACGTATCTGACTCCGGGAGCGCCGCACCCAACCGACCCAGCACCGCCCGGGCCGTGGGCCGGTCCAACAGCGACTTGACCGCGCTGGTGTCCAGCAGCGCGGTGGTGCTGCGCATCATGCGGTTCAACCATTCGGCAGTGGCGCCGGGTTCCGCGTCGTGGCTGGCCCCCGGTTCGCTGCCGTTGAGGCTCACCGCGATGGTCAGGTCGGCATTGGTGGCCGCGATCGGCGCCATGGGCAGCGGGTCCAGGATGCCGCCGTCAGCCAACAGCCGGCCGTCCACCTCATGCGGGGCGATCACCCCGGGTATGGCAATCGATGCGCGAATGGCCACGTCGAGGGGCCCGCGCTGAAACCACACCGACTTGCCGGCCAGCAGATCGGTGGCTACCGCGGTGTAGGGAACGTCGAGGTCTTCGATGGCGATGGGCCCGAGGATGTCACGCACCGCGTCCAGGATCTTCTCCGCCCGCAACACTCCGGCCGCGGTGATCGAGGGGTCCAGCAGTCGCAGAATGGTCCGCTGGGTCAGCGACTTGGCCCACTCGGCGAGTTCGTCCAGCCGTCCGGCGGCCTGCACACCGCCGACCAACGCTCCCATGGAAGAGCCGGCGATTCCGACGATCTCGTAGCCGCGTTCTCGTAGCACCTCGAGAACGCCGATGTGGGCGTAGCCGCGGGCCCCGCCGCTGCCGAGCGCCAGGGCAACCCGATTGGGTGACGACCCGCGTGAGCCAGCCATCCACTCATTTTGCCGCGGCGAAAACCGCCGTCAGCGGCCCGGGTCGGCAATTTTGTACACCCGTGATCGCAAATGCGCTCGGGGGTCTCAGCCGCATTCGTCGTTGGCCGCAGCCCTTGCTGCGGTGATCACGGCCGCCTGCCGCGCCGGGGTCAGATCTGCCCACCTCTTGTTCCAGGTGCCCGGTGTGCCGGATGGCGATGTCTGAACCATCGCCAAGTAAGGCTCGAGCTGCGATTCGCCGTTTTTGGGCCGACTCTCCATCCACTGTTTTGCCGCGTGACAGGCCTGGAAGTACTCTTCCTCGGTCGAATCCGCGGGGACGTCGACCCTTGTCGTCACACCGGCCGGGGACACTCCGATGGCATCCGGCGGCACCGAACCGGCGCCCACCGAGGACCGCGCCGGCGCGGCTGTGGGCCGGCCGCCCACGGGCTGCGAACAGCCGGCGATGGTCACCGCCAGACCGGTAGCCACGACCGCCACCACCCACCGCCCGGAGTGGGATCGGCACCAGCGCACGGTGTCAATCTATGCAACACTGTCGGGCGTGATGGAGCAGTTCGGATTTTGCGAGTGTTGTCGGCCCTGACGCGCCGCCGCTTGCCCGATCCGTCCACCCTGGAGCTCCCCGATGTCTTCCCTTGCCACCGCCCCGGTTGCGCTGCGCCCGTTGATCACCCCGCCCCCGTCTGCCGGGCCCACCCGGCTGCGCGTGCCCGACTTGCTGAACGCCACCGATCAGGCGGCCGACGATGTGCTCAGCGGACGCTGCGACCATCTGCTGCCCGCGGGTGGGGTGCCGGTGGACCGGCGCTGGTTCACCCGCATCCAGGGCGACGACGAACTGGACATCTGGTTGATCAGCTGGGTTCCCGGCCGCTCGACTGAGCTGCACGACCACGGTGGCTCGCTCGGGGCGCTGACCGTGCTCTCGGGCTCGCTCAACGAATTCCGCTGGGACGGCCGGCGGCTGCGTCGGCGCCGCCTGGATGCCGGAGATCAGGCCGGCTTCCCGCTGGGCTGGGTGCACGACGTGGTGTGGGCACCCCGGCCGGTCCCGGCACCCGTTTCGGGGCAACCGCCGCGCATTACCGCGCCACCAAAGCCGACGCTGAGCGTGCACGCCTACTCGCCGCCGCTGACCGCAATGTCGTATTACCAAGTCACCGAGCGCAATACGCTGCGCCGTGAGCGCACCGAACTGACCGACCAACCGGAAGGGCCGTGATGAGTCGGATCGACCGGGTGCTGGCCGCTGCCCGCCGGCGGTACCGTCGCCTCCCCGCCGCCGAGGTGCCCGACGCGTTGCGGCGCGGAGCACTGCTGGTGGACATCAGGCCGCAGGCCCAGCGGTTTCGTGAGGGCGAGATCCCGGGGGCGCTGGTGATCGAGCGCAATGTCCTGGAATGGCGCTGCGACCCGACCAGCGACGCCCGGTTGCCTGAGGCAGTCGACGACGACGTCGAGTGGGTGGTCGTCTGCTCGGAGGGCTACACATCCAGCCTGGCCGCCGCGGCGCTGCTTGACCTGGGCCTGCACCGCGCCACCGATGTCATCGGCGGTTACCACGCACTGGCGGGTGCCGGAGTGCTCGACCAGCTCGCCGGCGGTTTCGTCGACCCAGGCGTGCTGGCCGACGCCGCAGCGACTGGCCGGCGCTGGATCTAACCCCCTTCGGCGTTGGGGTGCAGCAGCGGCCGCAACCGCTCGGTCTTGTCCTGCGTCCAGCCAGGCGGCGGCAGCACCGCAGCCCAGGCGTCGGCGACGTCGGCCACGTATTTGTGTCCGTGTCCGGCCGGCACATCGACGGCCACCGCCATGTCCGCGGTGACTTGCAGGAACGTCACCACCGGGATCCACTGAGTCTCGGGCAGCACGTCGTAGCCCCGCTTTTCCCGCAACCAATCCGGCTTCGCGAACAACAGATCTGGTGTCCACCAGGCAATCGGGTCGGAGGCATGCTGCAAATACACCACTCGCGGCTGGCCCCAGTCGGCGTTCGGGCGCTGCAAATCGCTTGGCCGAGAGACGAACCTGACATTGGCGCCGTTGTGGTAGATCGGTAGCCACTCCGGCGAACCGGCATCGCGGGTGTTTGTCAGGTCGTTCCAGATGGTGTTGTTGAAGGTCGGTCCGCTGAACAGTGCGCCGTCGGTGCGGGCGAGTACGTTGTTGAGGCTCATGAACGGAGCCTCGCCGCCGAACGATCCGAGGCTCTCGCCGAACACCACGAG
Source organism: Mycobacterium sp. NGS66 (assembly GCF_059812225.1). Lineage (NCBI taxonomy): Bacteria > Bacillati > Actinomycetota > Actinomycetes > Mycobacteriales > Mycobacteriaceae > Mycobacterium > Mycobacterium sp. NGS66. The sequence continues at coordinate 24,307 of NZ_JCALCG010000019.1, forward strand.
CTTGGGACGCTGCCCTTCGGGCATCTGCCGGATCAGTTTGTCGACCGCCTCGAAGAGGGCCTGGCCGGCATGACGCGCGTTCTCCTTGTCCACCAGGAAGGACAGCCAGCTCGGCAAATACGAGTACTGCATGCTCACGATCGCGGTGTTGCCGTTGTACATGTACTCCAGCGCGTCGGCTTCTGCCGCGTTGATCCAGCCGGTTCCGGTGGTGGTGGCGACGGCGACGACGGCGCGCTGCAATCCGCCGGTGCGCTGCAGCTCCTGCGCGGCGAGCTCCGCCGTGGCAGTGATCCCATCCGCCGAATCCAATCCCGCGTACGCCCGAATGGGCGGGACGGCGGAGGCACCGTTGAAGGCCGTGAGTTGCTCGACGGTGGGGCCGGACGCGACGAAAATGCGGCCCTGGTGCCCCAACGACTTCCACGACACCTTCGACCCCGGGCCTCCTGAGCGCAGTTGGGTTTTCGGGGCTGCGCTATCGGGTGTGGTCTCTTCGTTGACTTGCGCGAAGGTGGTGTTCATCTTGTGCATTGCGTACTTGAGCACCACACCGTTGAGCACCGTGATGGTCAGCGTCACCAGCAGGACCACCACGATGGTCGCCGAGACGCGGAACGGCGCGACCCGATCGACCTGTCCCACCAGGAAACTGACCAGCCGCCGGGTCAACTGACCGATTTCGACGAGGGTGAACAGGATTACCAGTGACAAGAAACCGGTGAGCGGATAGTCATACCATCCCAGATGCTCGACGCCCATCAGGTCGCGCACGCGGTCTTGCCAGACGTGGAACCAGATCGCCATTGCCACCATGCCGACCGCGCCGATTCCGATGAGCGGCAACCACGCCCAGCGCGGCGGGGGCGGGCTGGACTCCTTCGAGCGCATGTAACGGACCAGCCACACCAGAAAGACGCCAAAGCCATAGCCGATGGCTCCCGAGCAGCCGCTGACCACGCCCTGATACAACGCACCGCGCGGCAGTAGCGACGGCGTCAACGAGAACCAGATGAAGATCAGCCCCACCGCAGTGCCGGTGAACGTGTAATGACGAACCCACCACGGCTTGCGGACGCGTTGCGGCTCAGGCTTTTTGGGCTCGGGTGTAGTCTCGGCCGGTTCCTCCGCCGGTTCTTCGGCAGTTGCCGCGACAGGACTTTCGCTCATCGGTGGGTGAAGCGCGGCGGCCGCTTCTCGATGAAAGCCGCCATTCCCTCGGACTGGTCTTCGGTCGCGAAAGTCGAGTGAAACAGCCTGCGCTCGTACAGAAGTCCTTCGGACAACGTGGATTCGAACGCCCGGTTGACGGCTTCTTTGGCCATTCGCGCGGCCGAGCGTGACATTTGCGAAATGGTGGTGGCGACGGCCTTGGCTTCGGCCATCAAGTCGTCGGCCGGTACCACCCGCGAAACCAGGCCGCTGCGTTCGGCTTCGGCGGCATCGATGGTGCGCCCGGTCAGGATGAGGTCCATGGCTTTGGCTTTGCCGATTGCCCGGGTCAGCCGTTGTGAGCCGCCCATCCCGGGCAGCACGCCGAGCTTGATCTCGGGCTGGCCGAATTTCGCTGTGTCCGCAGCGATCACCAAATCACACATCATCGCCAGCTCACAGCCGCCGCCGAGCGCGTGACCGGCGACGGCGGCGATCGTCGGGGTCCGGACGGCGGCCAGTTTGCCCCACGGGGCGAAAAAGTCGGCGCCGAATGCGTCGGCGAAGCTGAGACCGGCCATTTCCTTGATGTCGGCGCCGGCCGCGAAGGCCTTGGCCGAGCCGGTGATGATGATCGCCCCGATGTCCGAGTCGTTGTCCAGTTCCGTTGCGGCGCTGGTCACTTCGCTCATCACCTGGGTGTTGAGGGCGTTCAGCGCCTGCGGGCGGTTCAGGGTGATGATGCCAACGCGCTGCTCACGCTCTACCAGGATGGTTTCGTACTTGCTCTCGGTCATTCCGTGCCTTTCTCAGAAAGTCAGGTCGTCGTCAACGGGCTCGAAATACGCCTCGACGTCGGCCGCGGTCACCTCGACCAGCGTCGCGGGCGACCACTTCGGATTGCGATCCTTGTCCACTAATTGCGCGCGAATGCCTTCCACCAGGTCGTGGGACCGCAGCGACGCCGACGACACCCGATAGTCCTGTATCAGAACGTCTTCCAGCGTTTCCAGTTTGGCGGCGCGGCGGACCGCGGCCAGCGTCACGGACAACGCGATGGGGGAGCGGGTGGCGATCAGATTGGCGGCCTCTTCCGCCGGCCCCCCATGTTCCCGCAGCGCGGCGACGATGCCTTCGACGGTGTCGCCCGCGAAGCATTCGTCGATCCAATCCCGTTGTGCGGCAAGGTCGCTCTCCGGGGGCTCAGTGGCATAGTGGGCGACGGCGCCGGATACCCCGTCGGTCACGATCGCTGCGCGGAAAGCCTCCAGCTCGCTGTGCGGCACGTAATGATCGGCGAAACCCAGCGCGATCGCGTCGGCGCCGGAAAACGGTGCCCCGGTGAGCGCAGCGTACAAACCCAGCGCACCTGGCGCCCGGGACAGCAGATACGCCCCACCGACGTCGGGAATGAACCCGATACCGACCTCGGGCATCGCGACTTTAGAGGTGTCGGTCACCACGCGGACGTTCCCGTGTGCGCCGACACCGACGCCGCCGCCCATCACGATGCCGTCCATCAACGACACGTACGGCTTCGGGAACCGGCCGACGCGGGCGTTGAGCAGATACTCGTCGCGCCAGAACCGTCGCGCCTCGACGCCGTCCTTGCGGGCGCTGTGGTAGATCGCGACGACGTCGCCGCCGGCGCACAACCCGCGCTCGCCGGCTCCCGACAGCACGACGGCGCGCACCTCGTCGTCACGAGCCCAGCGGATGAGCACCGTGCTGAGCAACTCCACCATCGTCTGGTTCAACGAGTTGATCGCCTTGGGCCGATTGAGGGTGATCAGGCCGATGCCATTCTCGACTCGGGTCAGGACCTCGTCAGATTCCCCGGTCACGGCCTCAGTCACGCTCTAGTCTCCCCTCAAGCGGGTTGCCAAGCTGCCAGAAATGCTGTCAAGACACTTGATCAGCAATCTAGATCGTCAGCGCCGAAGGAGTGTCCGCGGGTAAGGTTCTGTTGCGATGGACGATCAGATCCAAAACCGGCAATATCAGGCAGCTAGGAACCCAGGCGGATAGCTGATCGTTGAGTAGTTGTTCGCACGGCTCGAGCCACTAGAGAGGATCCGACAGTGCGGGAGACAAGTAACCCGGTATTTCGTTCGCTGCCCAAACAGCGGGGCGGATATGCGCAGTTCGGCACTGGCCCGGCCCAGATGCAGGCGTATCAGACCAACCCTTACGCCCCCTATCAGGAGGCCCCGTATCGGGAGGCCAGAGCCACCCGGCCGATGACCATCGACGACGTCGTCACCAAGACCGGCATCACGATGGCCGTTCTGACGGCCGTTGGGGCGATCTCGTTCTTCATGGTGGCCTCCAACCACGCGCTGGCGGTGCCGTTTCTCGCGATAGGCGGGCTCGGCGCATTCATCTTGGTGATGATCGCCATCTTTGCGCGCAAGCAGGACAATCCCGCGATCGTGCTCAGCTACGCCGCACTCGAGGGGTTGGCCCTGGGCGCCTTTTCATTCGTGCTGACTTTCCCGGTCAAGTCCACCAGCGCGGGGATGATGATCGGCCAGGCCATCGCCGGCACCTTGGGCGTGATGTTCGGGATGCTCGTCGTCTACAAGACTGGTGCTATCCGGGTCACACCTCGGTTCACCCGCATGGTCATCGCCGCAGGGTTCGGCCTGGTTGTTCTCATGCTCGTCAATTTCCTTCTGGCGGTGTTCGGTGTGAATGGCGGCGCCGGGCTCGGCATCCGTGGCGGCCCGCACGACACTGGTATCCCCTGGCTGGCGGTGCTCTTCTCCGTGGTGTGCATCTGCGTGGCGGCGTTCTTCTTCCTGCTCGACTTTGATCAGGCGGATCAGCTGATCCGCGCCGGGGCGCCGGAGAAGGCGGCGTGGGGTGTCGCGCTGGGCCTGGCACTCACGTTGGTGTGGCTGTACACCGAGATCCTGCGCCTGCTCAGTTACTTCCAGAACGACTAAGCGCGAGCAGTCGCTAAAAGCCCCCGCACGACGCGGGGGCTTTTTGCCGTTGACTCTGCGCCTACGGCGTGCCGCACTCGCACTTTTGCGCCGTGGATGCAGAGTCAACTGCGGTGTCGGTGTGGGCTGCGACCGCATGCCGTTGACTCTGCGCCTAAGGCGTTCGGCACTCGCACTTTTGCGCCGTAGATGCAGAGTCAACTGCGGTGTCGGTGTGGGCTGCGACCATTGCCCAGCATGGGAGCGGATCAACAACCGTTCATCGGCAGCGAGGCGCTGGCCGCCGGTGACATCAGCCGATATGAGCTGCGCAAGTACTACCGGGCGATCATGCCGAACGTCTACATCGAAAAGCGCATGGCGCCGTCGCTGCGACAACGCAGCACAGCTGCCTGGCTCTGGTCGAACAGGGAGGCAGTGATAGCCGGCGCCGCAGCATCGGCGCTGCACGGCGCCAAGTGGGTGGACGAGGATGCGCCGGTCGAAGTGATTTGGCGCAATGCGAGACCGCCGCAAGGCGTCATAGCACGGCATGACCTGCTGTTGAGCGACGAATTCCAAAGGCTTGACGGCATGCACGTGACGACACCGGAGCGCACTGCCTTCGACATCGGAAGGCGCGGACCGCGAGATGCGGCCGTCGCCGGCCTTGATGCACTCGCCGCAGCCACCGGGTTCAAAGTGAAGGATGTCCAGGAGCTGGCCGCCAACCATCGACACACGCGGGGTCTGCGTCAGTTGGAAATGGCGCTGGATCTGGTCGACGAAGGAGCCCACTCGCCCAAGGAGACTTGGCTGCGGCTCCTGCTGATCGATGCCGGTTTCCCGAGGCCGCGTACCCAGATCCCCGTCCCGGGCGCGGACGGCTTTCCCCGCTACTTCCTCGACATGGGTTGGGAGGAAATCATGTTGGCCGTCGAGTATGACGGCGAACAGCATTGGACCGATCCGTGGCAGTTCGCCAACGACGTCGAGCGGCAGGAGTACATCGCCAAAATCGGTTGGACCGTTATCAGAGTGGTTTCGCGGCACCGGCCCTACGACGTGATCCGCCGAGTTCGGCATGCATGGGATGCGTTGACTCTGCGCTGACGGCGTGCGCTACTCGCACTTTTGCGCCCTAGACGCAGAGTCAACGCTGCGGATTGAAGCGTGGGACGCCTTGACTCTGCGCTGACGGCGTGCGCTACTCGCACTTTTGCGCCCTAGACGCAGAGTCAACGCCCAAACTCAAGACAGCCGCTCGAGCACCATCGCCATACCCTGGCCGCCACCCACGCACATGGTTTCCAGGCCCAACGTCTTGTCGTGGGTCTGCAGGTTGTTCAGCAGCGTGGTGGCGATGCGTGCCCCCGTCATCCCGAACGGGTGGCCCAAAGCGATCGCACCACCCGACACGTTCAGCTTGTCCTCGTCGATGCCCAACTCCCGCGCCGAGCCCAGCACCTGCACCGCGAATGCCTCGTTGATCTCGAACAAGTCGATGTCGCTGATCGACATGCCGGCTCGTTGCAGCGCCTGCTTGGACGCCTCGATCGGGCCCAAACCCATGATTTCCGGCGATAGAGCGCTGACCCCGGTGGATACGATCCGCGCCAGCGGAGTCAGCCCGAGCTCCTTGGCCTTGGTATCGCTGGTGATCACCAGCGCGGCGGCGCCGTCATTCAGCGGACAGGCATTGCCGGCGGTTACGGTGCCGTTCGGCCGGAACACCGGTTTGAGCTCGCTGACCTTCTCGTAGGTGGTCCCGGGCCGCGGCCCGTCATCCGTCGTGACGGTGCTTCCATCCGGCAGGGTTACCGGGCTGATCTCGCGCTCGAAGAACCCGTTCTTGATTGCCTCCTCGGCGCGGTTCTGGCTGCGCACGCCCCAGTGGTCTTGGTCTTCGCGGCTGATGCCGGTCATGATCGCCACGTTCTCTGCGGTCTGGCCCATGGCGATGTAGACGTCGGGCACATTGCCGTCCGCACGCGGGTCGTGCCATTCGTCGGCACCCGCGGCTGCGGCGCTGGAGCGTTCCTGGGCCTCATCGAAGAGCGGGTTCTTGGTGTCCGGCCAGGAGTCGGAGTTCCCCTTGCCGAATCGGGAGACGGTTTCGACGCCCGCGGAGATGAACGCGTCGCCCTCGCCGGCCTTGATCGCGTGGAACGCCATCCGGGTGGTCTGCAGCGACGACGAGCAGTAGCGGTTGACGGTGGTGCCCGGCAAGAAGTCGTAGCCGAGGGCAACCGCGACGACGCGCGCCATGTTGAAGCCTTGTTCACCGCCGGGCAGGCCGCACCCGAGGATGAGGTCGTCGATGTGGTGCGGGTTAAGCGCCGGAACCTTGTCGAGCGCGGCGCGGACCATCTGAACGGCCAGGTCGTCGGGCCGCATGTTGATCAGTGACCCTTTCATGGCGCGACCGATCGGTGACCGGGCAGTTGAGACGATGACGGCTTCCGGCATGACGGCTCCTTTATTCGGGCTGCGGGCTCGCCTCGGATCGAGTGGTAGAACCGGCGTTCAATTAAGACGCAGACAAATCTAGTCGCTGCCCACTCGTTCACACGACGGGGCAGCCCCTGCGGATGACGAGTCCGACGGGCGGCGCCAGAGGCGCGACATGACACTGAGCCGGGTATGGGCGTGACCCAGGACGCGCACATTGGGCCGCGCCGGTGCTACAAGCGTTGGGCTGGGGCCCTTTTCGCCCAGCGCATCGGACAGCGCAAGCAGCAGCTGTTCGGCCGCCAGCGCATACGCGGGCGCCGCGGGGTGGTAGCCGTCCGGGGCGAACATCAGGTCCGGCATGGCCCGGAAATGCGGTGCCATGAGCTGACCCAGCGGAACCGGCACACCGCCGGCCGCCTTGACCGCCGCGGTCTGGGCGCGGGCCAGCTGCACACCACGGGTGTGCGCAATGGAACGCAGCGGCTGCGGGATGGCGGTGATGACGCCCAAATCCGGGCAGGTGCCCACGATCACCACCGCGCCGCGGGCGCGCAACTTGCGCACCGCCATACCCAGCCGTGCCGCCGACTGGCTGATGCCGTTGAGCGCGGTGATGTCGTTCGCGCCGACCATGATGACCGCCGCATCCGGCGGCGCCCCGGCCACGAACATCGCATCTACTTGCCCCCCAACGCCTTTCGACGTGGCCCCGACGATGGCTTTGGTGCTCAACCGAACCCGCTTGTCGGTGTGCTCGGCCAGCGCGCGGGCGATCAGCACGCCGGGTACCTCGTCGGCGCTGGTACACCCGTAACCGGCGGCCGTCGAGTCACCGAACATCATCAGGTGCAAGTCCACCGGCATGCCGCGCTGCCAACGCTGCACCGGAGCGCCGCCCGGGGTGTACACCCCGTCGGCGCGCGGGGGAACGTCCCATGACTTCGGAATCACCGTGCGCGCCTGCGTCGCCTGGCCGACCAGTAGATTGCGCGCCCCCAAGTAGGCCGTACCTGTCGAGGCAAGCGCACCTGCTGTGGCCAGGGCGATCGTCGAGCGACGCGGCACCCGTATGGTCACGAGATCAAGTTTAGGTCGTCTGCAGAGTTTGCGTGTGCTGCCCACAAACGGCGTCATTACGTTGTGGATCAAATGTGGTATCGAATTAGCTTCTTCACATGTTCTACCTAGAAAGCGCTGTCAAGCTAAGTTGCGGAGCCGGCTGAAGGCCTGGGGATAAGCAGTTGAACCGAAGCCCAAGTCGCTTCGTCACATGCTGTATCGGACTACAACGGCGTAGGAAGTGTTGAGCATGACCGCACCTAGAAAGGTCTCCGGCTCGCCCCGCCATGCCATCCGGCCTCGGGATGTGCTGCGGGCACGCAGAGATAAAAGCCGCATATTCGCGCTCAGCGACTCCGCCCCGGTGGAGGTGCTCGAGTCCGGCCCCAGCATCCCTGCGCGATTAGCCACGCTGGCGTCCTGGTTGACCATACGGCCGGTCTTGGCCGTCGGTAGCTACGTCCCTAACCTGCCGTGGCCGTGGGGTCTGGTCGACCTGACGGCCAAGTTGCTGTTGCCGGTCTCCGCGACCGTGCGAGCCGAGGTGACCTTGCCTAATGCCTCTGCTCAGCTAGTGCGGGCACCTGGGGTGTTGCCCGCGGACGGTACTCGACGGGTGGTTGTCTATCTGCACGGCGGCGCATTCCTGACGTGTGGAGCAAACTCGCACGGCCGTCTGGTCGAAGCGCTATCCAAGTTTGCTGATGCGCCCGTTCTGGTGGTCAATTACCGGCTGCTGCCCAAGCATTCGATCGGAATGGCGCTGGACGACTGCTACGACGGCTACCGCTGGCTGCGGTCGTGTGGCTATCAGCCAGACCAGATTGTGTTGGCTGGAGATTCCGCCGGCGGGTATCTGGCGCTGGCGCTGGCGCAGCGTCTGCAGGAAGAGGGCGAGGATCCAGCCGGGCTGGTCGCCATCTCGCCACTGCTCCAGCTAGCAAAGGAGTGCAAGCAGGCGCACCCCAACATCAAATCCGACGCCATGTTCCCGGCCAAGGCTTTCGATGCCCTCATCGAATTGGTTGCTAGCGCGGCTGAAAAGCACATTGTTGACGGCAAGCCGGAAGAGATTTACGAGCCTCTGGAGCACATCAAACCAGGGCTGCCGCGGACCTTGATCCACGTTTCCGGGTCCGAGGTGTTGCTGCATGACGCGCAGTTGGCGGCCAGCAGGCTGGCGGCGGTCGGGGTCCCTGCCGAGGTGCGGGTCTGGCCAGGCCAGGTTCACGACTTCCAACTGGCCGCGCCGCTGGTGCCCGAGGCGGTCCGTTCGCTGCGCCAGATCGGGGAGTACATCCGCGAGGCCACCGAATAACCCCGCGACGGCCTACCGCGCTGGGCCGGTGGAGCGGATGTGCGTGGCCAGAAATCGCCTGAGACGATGAACCCATGCGGATTGCGCAGCACATCAGTGACCTCATCGGTGGCACGCCACTCGTTCGCCTGAACTCTGTCGTCCCGCCCGGTGCCGGCACCGTGCTGGCAAAGGTCGAATACCTCAATCCCGGAGGCAGTTCCAAAGACCGGATCGCGGCCAAGATGATCGACGCCGCCGAGGCCAGCGGGCAACTGAAGCCGGGCGGCACGATCGTGGAACCCACTTCCGGCAACACCGGTGTCGGGCTGGCCCTGGTCGCCCAACACCGCGGCTACAAGTGCATCTTCGTGTGCCCGGACAAGGTCAGCGAAGACAAGCGCAATGTGCTGCTGGCCTACGGCGCCGAGGTGGTCGTCTGCCCGACGGCCGTCCCTCCCGACGATCCCGATAGCTACTACAGCGTTTCCGACCGACTGGTCACGGAGATCGAAGGTGCTTGGAAACCCGATCAGTACGCCAACCCCGAAGGCCCGGCCAGCCACTACGAGACCACCGGCCCGGAGATCTGGGCGGACACCGACGGCAAGGTCACGCATTTCGTCGCGGGGATCGGCACCGGCGGGACGATCACCGGCGCGGGACGCTACCTCAAAGAAGTGTCGAGCGGTCGGGTGCGCATCGTCGGCGCCGATCCGGAGGGATCGGTGTATTCGGGCGGCGCTGGCCGGCCGTATCTGGTCGAGGGAGTGGGCGAGGACTTCTGGCCGGCAGCGTATGACCCGACCGTGCCCGACCAGATCATCGCGGTGTCGGACTCCGACTCCTTCAACATGACCAGACGGTTGGCGCGGGAAGAAGCGATGCTGGTGGGCGGGTCCTGCGGGATGGCGGTGGTGGCCGCGCTCAAGGTCGCGGTGGAGGCCGGTCCGGACGCGATGGTCGTCGTCCTGCTGCCCGACGGCGGGCGCGGTTACATGTCGAAGATCTTCAACGACGCGTGGATGTCGTCGTACGGGTTCCTGCGCAGCCGCCTCGACGGATCGACCGACGAGTTCACAGTCGGCGATGTGCTGCGGCGGAAATCCGGCGAGCTGCCCGATCTGGTGCACACCCATCCCTCGGAGACGGTGCGCGACGCGATCGGCATCCTGCGTGAGTACGGGGTATCCCAGATGCCCGTCGTCGGCGCCGAACCGCCGGTGATGGCCGGCGAGGTCGCCGGCAGCGTGTCCGAACGCGAGCTGCTCTCCGCCGTTTTCGAGGGCCGGGCCAACTTGGCCGACGCCGTGGCAGAGCATATGAGCCCGCCGCTGCGCATGATCGGCGCCGGGGAGTTGATCAGCGTCGCCGGCAAGGCATTGCGTGACTTCGACGCGTTGATGGTGGTGGAGGAAGGCAAGCCGGTCGGGGTCATCACCCGATACGACTTGTTGGGTTTCCTCTCCGAAGGGCCGCGTCGACGGTAGGGCCGGCGGTGCTCAGGTACCGTAATGCCGCGCTTCTTCCTTAGTTCAGCTACTCGGGAGTGAGGGTTGCCCATGACCGAACAACCGCCCCCCGGCGAGTTCTCCCCGCCGCCCCCGCCGCCCCCGCTGCCGGACGGTATGTCCTACCCGCCGCCGCCCCCATCATCCGGGGCCGTCGCGCCGCCGCCGCCGGGACCGGTGGTGCGGGCCCAGCCGACGGAGAACTACACGCCGTGGACCACCCGGGCTCTGGCGGGGCTAATCGACTACGGCCCCGTCTTTCTCGTGATCGGCATCGGGGCGGTGCTCAACGGCGTGCTCACCACCGCGAGCTCTTGCGTCACCACTGTCTCGGGGTATACCGCAACCACCCAGTGCTCCGAGCCCTCGGTGGTCGGCCCGGTGTTGTTTGTCGTGCTGCTGCTGGCCGGGCTTGCCTGCATGTTGTGGAACAACGGCTACCGCGAGGGCACCACCGGGTCGAGCATCGGCAAGTCGATCATGAAATTCAAGGTGGTCAGCGAAATCACCGGACAGCCACTCGGTTTCGGGATGTCCGTTTTGCGCCAGCTCGCGCACACCGCCGACGCGGTCATCTGCTTCATCGGTTTCCTGCTTCCGCTGTGGGACGCGAAGCGTCAAACTCTGGCGGACAAGATCATGACCACGGTGTGCCTGCCGATCTGACCGCTGGGATCGGCTGGGTCACGACCTCGTCGTGAAAGCGCGCTAGCCCACTACGCTGTCGTCGATGAGCGACGCAGACCACTTCAAGGGCCTGGCCACCAAGGCCATCCACGCCGGATACCGCCCCGACCTTTCGACGGGCGCGGTGAACACCCCGATCTACGCCAGCAGTACGTTCGCCCAAGACGGTGTCGGCGGTTTGCGCGGCGGGTTCGAATACGCGCGCACCGGCAACCCGACCCGGGCCGCATTGGAGGCGGCGCTGGCCGCAGTGGAGGCCGGCAGTCACGGACGGGCCTTCGGATCCGGCATGGCGGCGACCGACTGTGCGCTGCGGGCGATGCTGCGACCCGGCGACCACGTGGTCATCCCCAACGACGCCTACGGTGGCACATTTCGGTTGATCGACAAGGTGTTTAGCCAGTGGGGCATCGAGTACACCCCGGTGGCGCTGGCCGACTTGGACGCCGTGGCGGCCGCGCTCAAGCCCCGAACTCGGCTGATCTGGGTGGAAACCCCGACCAATCCACTGCTGTCCATCGCCGATATCGCCGGTATTGCCGAAATCGGTGCTGCGCATTCCGCAAAAGTATTGGTGGACAACACATTTGCCTCGCCCGCGCTACAGCAGCCGTTGACACTGGGCGCCGACGTGGTGCTGCACTCGACCACCAAGTACATCGGCGGCCACTCCGATGTGGTGGGTGGCGCGCTGGTCACCAACGATGCAGAGCTGGACGCCGCGTTCGCCTTCTTGCAGAACGGGGCTGGCGCAGTGCCGGGCCCATTCGACGCCTACCTGACCATGCGCGGCCTGAAGACGTTGGTGCTTCGGATGCAGCGGCACAGCGAAAACGCCCTTGCCGTAGCGCAATTCCTCGCCGAGCATCCCTCGGTGAGCGAAGTGTTGTATCCGGGCCTGCCCACACATCCCGGGCATGAGATCGCCGCGCGGCAGATGGTCGGGTTCGGCGGCATGGTGTCGGTGCGGATGCGGGCCGGGCGTCAAGCCGCCGAAGCTCTCTGCGCGCGCACGCAGGTGTTCATCCTCGCGGAGTCGCTGGGCGGGGTGGAGTCACTGATCGAACATCCCAGCGCCATGACGCACGCGTCGACGGCAGGTTCGCAATTGGAGGTACCCGACGACTTGGTGCGGCTTTCGGTCGGCATCGAGGACCTGGCCGACCTGTTGGCCGATCTCGAACAGGCGCTCGGATAGCGCGCCGAGTGCGCATCTCACGACGCAACACGCCGGGCAGGCGTCGCCGGATTCACACTCGGCGGGTCATCTTCTAGGAGTGGTAGGGCTCCGCGCTGACGAGCGTGACTTGGACGGTGTTGCCGTTGGGCACGGTGTAGCTGCGCGTCTCGCCCACCTTCGCGTCGATCAGAGCACCGCCCAGCGGTGAGTTCGGCGAGAACACTTCGAGTTTGCCGTCGTTGACGCCCTCTTGGCGGGTGGCGATCAGGAACGTCTCGGTGTCCGACTCGTCGCCGTTGTAGTAGACCTTGACCACCGAACCCGGCAGCGCTACCCCCGACTGCTTGGGCGCTTCGCCGACCTTCGCGTTGTTGAGCAGGTCCTGCAGCTGGCGGATGCGGGCCTCTTGCTGACCCTGCTCCTCGCGGGCAGCGTGATAGCCGCCGTTCTCCCGCAGGTCGCCCTCCTCGCGGCGGTCGTTGATCTCCGCGGCAATGACCGGACGGTTCGCAATCAGCTGATCGAGCTCGGCCTTGAGTCGGTCATGTGACTCTTGGGTCAACCAGGTCACCTGAGTATCCGTCATCTCGTCGTGCTCCTTGTGTTCTCGATTCCGCGTATCCGCGCAAGCCTCAATCCGGGCTGACCGGAAAGCATCCGGGCCCCCGACCCGTCGTGCTGCCGTTCTGCTTACGGCCACTAATGCAGCAATACACGGCCCCAGCCGGGACCGTGCATTCGACTATGTTACCACCGCGGAAACAATCGATGTCGGCATTTGTGGCTAAGCACGTCAGGTCAGGCCGGGCGCAGATAGCTCGGCACGCTGGTACCGCAACCGTAGATGTCGGCCATCACCGGCGGTTTGCTCGACTTCAGCGTCGTTGTGACCTGCACAGTGCCCTGGGTGGACGGCGGGACAAGGACTTCGCGCCGGCCGGTCTCACTGCCGTCTTTGGCCCGGACCCGCACGATGCAGTCCACGGGTTGCGATGGATCCGAACGCGTCACGCTGATGGTCACCGACGCCGTCTCGTCGTCGATCACGCGATAGCCGGCCAGCGAGCCCGACACGGCGCTGGTCCCCAGCCGCTGGTAGCCGATGACGGCGATGACCACGCCGGCGCCGAAGACCAGCAACGTCAGCGCAATCGCGACCCGGCGACGTGTCCTGCTGGACAAACGCGAACGCCCGTAGCGGGTCTCCGGACGTGACACAGGTGTAGCCATCGGAATTTGGAATTATAGGGTCAGCTATAGGCGCTAAAACCCCACGGGGCGATCAGGCGGACCGACAAGGGGGCACGTGAGCAAACTGCGGTTGATGGCGGTGCATGCCCACCCCGACGACGAGTCCAGCAAGGGCGCCGCCACCCTTGCCCGCTACGCCGACGAGGGCCACCGCGTTCTGGTGGTGACGCTCACCGGAGGCGAGCGCGGCGAAATCCTCAACCCGGCCATGGACCTGCCCGACGTGCACGGACACATCGCCGAAATCCGGCGCGACGAGATGGCAAAGGCGGCCGAGATCCTCGGCGTCGAGCACACGTGGCTGGGTTTCGTCGACTCCGGCCTGCCCAAAGGCGATCTTCCGCCTCCGTTGCCCGACGGCTGTTTCGCACTGGTACCGCTCGAAGTGTCCACCGCGGCCCTGGTGCGGGTGGTGCGCGAGTTCCGGCCGCACGTGATGCTGACGTACGACGAGAACGGCGGTTACCCGCATCCCGATCACATCCGCTGCCACCAGGTGTCGGTAGCCGCCTACGAGGCGGCCGGTGATTACTGCCGCTTTCCGGACGCGGGTGAGCCGTGGACGGTTTCCAAGCTGTATTACATTCACGGTTTCCTGCGCCAGCGCATGCAGGTGTTGCAGGACGAATTCGTCCGGCACGGCCAGGAGGGGCCGTTCAAGAAATGGCTGGAGCTGTGGGATCCCGGTCATGACGTGTTCGCCGACCGGGTGACCACGCGCGTCGAGTGCTCGGCCTATTTCAGTCGGCGCGACGATGCGCTGCGCGCGCACGCCACCCAGATCGACCCGAACGCCGAGTTCTTCGCCGCACCGATCTCCTGGCAACAACGGCTATGGCCGACCGAGGAATTCGAGTTGGCGCGTTCCCGGGTGCCGATCGCCATGCCCGAGACCGACCTGTTCGCCGGAATCGAGTCGGACGCGTGAATGTGCTCGCGATGAGCGTGGCGATCCTCGCCGAGGGGACACCGCGAAACACCGGACCCGATTTCGGCAAGGCCAGCCCGTTCGGGCTGCTGGTGATCGTGCTGCTGGTCATCGCGACGTTGTTCCTACTGCGCTCGATGAACCGGCAACTCAAGAAGGTTCCGAAATCGTTCGACCGCGACAACCCGGAACTCGACCAGGCGGCCGACGAAGGCACCGATACCGCGCGGGGCGCCGAGCACGACCCCCGGCCGGGACCCGACGATGAGCCAGGCTGACGCTTCGCGGACAAATACCCTCGGGACGGCCACGAGCCCGTATTTGCGCCAGCATGCAGACAACCCGGTGCAATGGCAGCAGTGGACGCCGCAGGCGCTGGCCTACGCGGCCGAGCGCGACGTGCCGATCCTGTTGTCCATCGGTTATGCGGCGTGCCACTGGTGTCATGTGATGGCGCACGAGTCGTTCGAGGACCCCGACGTGGCTGCCGTCATGAACGACGGGTTCGTCTGCATCAAAGTGGACCGGGAGGAACGGCCCGACATCGACTCGGTCTACATGAACGCCACCGTCGCTCTCACCGGGCAGGGCGGTTGGCCGATGACCTGTTTCCTCACGCCCGACGGCAGGCCGTTCTTCTGCGGTACCTACTATCCGAAAGCTGGTTTCCTGCAACTACTTTCAGCCGTATCTCAGACTTGGCGGCACCGCCGCGACGAGGTGGAGAAAGCGTCGGACCGGATTAGCGGCGAGTTGCGCTCGATGGCTGTGGGTCTGCCCGCCGGCGGCCCGGATGTCGCGCCGGCGCTGTGTGACCACGCCGTGGCGACGGTGCTGCGCGACCAGGATACGGTGCACGGCGGTTTCGGTGCGGCGCCCAAGTTCCCGCCGTCGGCGCTGCTGGAGGCGCTGCTGCGCAACTATGAGCGCACCGGGTCGGCAGCGGCGCTGGAGGCGGTCTCGCGCACCGGCAATGCGATGGCGCGCGGCGGCATTTACGACCAGCTCGCCGGGGGGTTCGCCCGGTACAGCGTCGACAACGCTTGGGTGGTGCCGCATTTCGAGAAGATGCTGTACGACAACGCTTTACTGTTGCGCGTCTACGCGCATTGGGCGCGCCGCACCGGAGATCCCTTGGCGCGCAGGGTCGCTGCGCAGACGGCACGGTTTCTGCTGGACGATCTGTCCGCCGGCGACATGTTCACGTCCTCCTTGGACGCCGACGCCGACAGTCGTGAGGGTTCGACGTATGTCTGGACGCCCCACCAGCTCACCGATGTCCTTGGCGACGACGACGGCCGTTGGGCGGCAGAGCTTTTCGCCGTCACCGAATCCGGCACCTTCGAACACGGCACTTCGGTGCTGCAGTTGCCCGCCGACCCCGACGATCCGCAACGAGCCGAACGCATCCGGACGGCCTTGCTGGCCGCGCGGCTGACCCGGGTCCAGCCCGAGCGCGACGACAAGGTCGTCACGGCGTGGAACGGGTTGGCGATCACCGCATTAGCCGAAGCCGGTGTCGCGCTGCAGGAACCCGAATTGGTGGCAGCCGCGCAGCGATGTGCGGGCAAGCTGTTGAACCTGCACGTCGTGGACGGCCGGCTGCGCCGGGCCAGCCTGGGCGGTGTGGTGGGCGACAGCGCCGCGATTTTGGAGGACCACGCGATGCTGGCCACCGGATTGCTGGCGATTTACCAGCAGAGCCTTGACGAGGTGTGGCTGGCGGCGGCCACCGACCTACTCGACATCGCCTTGCGTCACTTCGCTGACCCGCAGCAGCCGGGACGCTGGTTCGACACGGCCGACGACGCCGAGCAGCTGGTGCTTCGGCCGGCTGACCCGTTGGACGGCGCGACACCGTCGGGCGCGTCGTCGATCACCGAGGCGCTGTTGACGGCCGCACATCTGGTCGACGGCGAACGGGCCGAGCGATATCTGCGGGCGGCGTCCGACGGGCTGGGCACGAGCTCGGTCCTGCTGGCGCGAGCGCCGCGGTCGGCCGGACATTGGTTGGCCGTGGCCGAGGCCGCCGTGCGCGGACCGCTGCAGATCGCGGTGGCCTGCGACCCCTCGGAGTCGACCCTGCTGGCCGAGGCTCGCCGGTTGGCACCCGGCGGGGCGATCGTCGTGGGCGGGGAGTGCGACTCGGCGGCACTGTTGGCCGGTCGGGATCGGGTGGGTGGCGCCGACGCTGCCTACGTATGCCGGGGGCGGACGTGCGACCTGCCGGTCACCGGAGCTGTGGAACTGGCGAACGCGCTGGGCATGGCCCACCAAGCGCCGAGCCGGTAATTTTGCAGGCTTCTACTCGAACTTTCGCTGCAGATTTACAGTTTCGGCGAGATTGCGCATAGCTCAGAACACCACGAACCACATGGCGATGTAATGGCAGATCGCCGCCACGGCGGTGCAGGCATGGAAGAACTCGTGGTATCCGAATGTCGTCGGCCACGGGTCCGGCCAACGCAGCCCGTACAGAACGCCGCCGATGCTGTACAGGGCGCCGCCGACGAACAGCAGCACCATGGCGGCCACTCCGGCGTTGTGCAAGATCGTCCCGGTGAACCACACCGCGACCCACCCCAGCAGCAGATACAGCGGCACGCCCACCCAGCGCGGTGACGACGGCCAGCACATCTTCAGCAGGATGCCGGCCACGGCTCCGCCCCACACGATCCACAACACCAGGCGACCCTGAGCCGGCGGCAGCGCCAGCAGCGCAAACGGCGTGTAACTGCCGGCGATGAACACGAAGATCATCGAGTGGTCCAGCCGCTTCATCCACGTTCTGGCGGTCGCAGACTGCCATTTCACCCGGTGATACGTGGCGCTGACGGTGAACATGACGATCGTCGCCGCGGTGTACACCAGCGTGGCCAGCCCGGCGCGAGCCGATGCCACCGCCCAGGACACCGCGACCAGCGAGGCGCCCGCAACCACCGCGATTCCGGCGGCATACACGTGAATCCACCCGCGGAACCGCGGCCTGGTCAGTACCCGGGCTACGCCCTCGACCAGTTGCTCGGCGACGGTGCTGGAAGACCCGGATTCGGGTTCCGCGTTCGCGACCGCGCTCACCTGGCCGAGTCCCTTCTGCTGCGATGACAGTTATCGATCATCAACAGTAGCGTCGACGCCCGTCTCACGTCGGTTGGCGGGACGTGATGTTGGCGGAAAGGTGGGCCGGAGATGGTTGCCCGTCACAGTAGTCTTGATCTTCGTGGAGATCATCCCGCGGCGGCTCAAGGAGCCGTTGTATCGCGTCTACGAGTTGCGGCTGAAGCAGGGTCTGGCCGCCTCGAAATCCGAGCTGCCGCGGCACATCGCGGTGTTGTGTGACGGCAACCGGCGGTGGGCGCGCAGCGCCGGCTACGAGGACGTCAGCTACGGCTACCGGATGGGCGCCGCCAAGATCGCGGAGATGCTGCGGTGGTGCCAGGAAGCCGGCATCGAGATGACCACGGTGTACCTGCTTTCAACGGAGAATTTGCAGCGCGATCCCGACGAGCTCGGCGCTCTCATCGAGATCATCACCGACGTCGTCGAGGAGATCTGCGCGCCGGCCAATCACTGGAGTGTGCGCACGGTCGGGGATCTGGAGCTGCTCGGAGAGGAGCCGGCCCGTCGGCTGCGTGGCGCGGTGGAGTCGACGCCCGGCACCGCACCTTTCCACGTCAACGTCGCCGTGGGCTACGGCGGTCGCCGGGAGATCGTCGACGCGGTGCGCGCGTTGTTGAGCAAGCAACTCGCCAATGGCGCCACAGCCGAGGAGCTCGTCGACGCGGTGACCGTCGAGGCGATCTCCGAAAACCTTTACACCTCTGGGCAACCCGACCCCGACCTGGTGATCCGCACCTCCGGGGAGCAACGCCTGTCGGGGTTTTTGCTGTGGCAGAGCGCGTACTCGGAGATGTGGTTCACCGAGGCGCACTGGCCCGCGTTTCGCCGAGTCGACTTCCTGCGCGCGCTGCGCGACTACAGCCAGCGGCATCGCAGATACGGCAAGTAGCGCAGCGGGGTCGGCACCAAGGCACCCGTGCCACACTGGGAGGCATGGCTGCGCTGTCGGCGGTGGTTTTCACGCTGAGCGGGTGGCTCGGCTTGTACCTGTTGGCCCGTGATCCGCGCAAACCTGTGCTTGCCTTGGCGGCGGTTGGACTGTGTGGCTTCGCGCTGGTGGTGGCGCTGGACGCGGTGCGCACCACTACTGGTCAAGGCCATACCCAGTTACTCGGTCAGCTCGAGATCTATCTGGCAGCGGTGCCTAGCGTGGCGTGGTTTGCGGTGCTGGTCGAGCTGTCCCGGCCCTCCGATAGCTGGCGCGCCCGCACCGGGGAGTTCTTGCTTGTCGGCGGGGTCGCCGCGCTGACGCTGTTCGGGGCGATGATGGCGGGCAGCGTCGAGGGTCCGCTGCGGCCGGGCCATCTGATGATGTTCGCGGTGATCTCGATTTCCACGCTGGGCGCCATGGTGGCGGCGGTGCGGCGGGCCGCGCAGCCGGTCGCTGGGGTGGTTGTGCTGGCGACGCTGTTCTTCGCCCTGTCCAACGCCATCCTGATCATCCCGTTGGGACTGCTGCCCAGCTGGCTGGCCCTGGCCTCGACGGGCGTGGACGTGCTGTTGCTCGGTGTGGCGGTGGCCCGGTGGGATGCTTTCGACGAGGGTCAGGCGCTCTGGGCGGACATGCAGCGCTCGTTTGCCGGCTCGGTGGCCATTGCCACGCTGTTCGGCGGCCAGGCGTTGATCGGCCTGGCGCTGACTGGCAATGTGCCGACCGCGCAGACAGCCCTGACCGTGCTGCTGTTCACCAGTCTGGCGATCGCGATCAGCGTGCAGGTGCTCGCCGATCCGTTGGCCGGGATGCTGGACCGCCTGGCGTTCTCGAAGTCGCCGGCCCTGCGCGCCGACCGCGCGGCGCTGCGGCATACCGGTGCGGCATTGCCGCTGCGGGCCGAGGATCCGCTCGGGGACGTCGACGACGACACCTTCGTCAGGCTCACCCGTCGGGCATTGGGCCACTATGCGGATCTGACCAAGCTCGTCGCCAGCCCACTGACCTCGCTGCCGGTGATCGATCAGCGACTGGCCGCCCGCGGCGCACCCGACCATCCCCTGGAGCGAGCCAACGAGCTCAAAGCCGTCCTCGCCGACGGCATTGCGCGCCTCAAGCCACGCGACGCCGGGGATTTCGGCACCACCGAGGAATGGCGCTATTACAACTCGCTGTACTTCCCGTACGTCGTCGGCGTGCGGGCATACGCGCAGAACGCCACCGCAGCCGGGCTTGACCCCACCGCCCGGCAAGCCTGGCAGTGGCTGGTCACCGAGGTTCCGCAGCGCTCGCTGCACAACTGGCAAAACGCGGCGGCCCGGCTCATCGCCGCCGATCTGCGCGGCTGGGTGACGGTCCCCAGCGAGTAAGTCCGCCAAATCTTTTTTGTCACCTGGGGAATAGCCGGGTGAACCACCTGGTCGTTGTACTCGTGGCAGTAATTGGCAGTGTCACGAGTCGATATGGCAGTGCTGCTGAGGCACGTTGACAGTTGTTCGACTCATCCCCTCGCGGAGCCTTAAGGAGTACATGACCATGACCGCTGTAACCGGATTGACAACCCGGCCGCTATACGACGCGACCGACTCATTGCTGCGGTTCGCCATGCGCGCCGATGCCACCTTGACCGGACTGATGGGTCTGTCCACCGCCTTCATCGCCGACCCGCTGTCGTCGCTCACCGGCCTGACGTCCCTGCAGGAATACAGCATGGGTGCCTTCTTCGTGCTGTACGGGCTGGTGGTGTTCACCATGGCCGCGGCGCCCAACCTGCGCCGCGCCGGAATCGGCGTCGTGGTGGCCAACATCGTGTACACACTGGGTGCGATCGTCGCCGCGGAGCTGGTGCCCATGACGGGCATCGGTGTCGCCTTGACGCTGGCCAGCGGCGTGTACACGGCGATATTCGCCGGGCTGCAATACCTGGGAGTGCGCCGACTCGCCGCGTAACTCCCAGCTGCTGCGGGGCGCCACCGCTGCCCATGCGGTGTGCCGCCCCGCTTCGGTGGTTGGCTCAGAGCTTGCGCAGTCGAAGCCGGTTGATGGAGTGGTCGGCATCCTTGCGCAGCACCAAGGTCGCGCGCGGACGGGTCGGCAGGATGTTCTCGACCAGATTGGGGCGGTTGATCGACCGCCAAATCTCGCGTGCGGCCACGACGGCCTGCGGGTCCGAGAGCGCCGCGTAGTGGTGGAAGTGTGATTCCGGGTCGGCGAATGCCGTACCGCGCATCGCCAGGAATCGCGACACGTACCACTGCTCGATGTCTTCAATTCGGGCGTCCACATACAGCGAGAAGTCGAACAGGTCCGACACCATCAGCGTCGGGCCGGTCTGCAAAACGTTGAGGCCTTCCAGGATGAGGATGTCGGGGTGGCGGACCACGTGCTTGGCCCCGGGAATGATGTCGTAGTGCAGGTGTGAGTACACCGGCGCGCAGGCGTAGTCCGAACCGGATTTCACCGACGTCACGAACCGGAGCAGCGCCCGGCGGTTGTAACTCTCGGGAAAACCTTTGCGGTGCATGAGGTTTCGCCGATCCAGCTCGGCGTTGGGGTAGAGAAAGCCGTCGGTGGTCACCAGATCCACCCGGGGGTGGTGGTCCCAGCGGGCCAGCAGCGCTTGCAGCACCCGGGCGGTGGTCGACTTGCCGACCGCCACGCTGCCGGCCACCCCGATGATGAACGGAACCGGCCGGTCCGGGTTTTGCTGTGGCTCGCCGAGGAACTCCGCGGTGGCCGCGAACAGTCGTTGACGGGCGGCGACCTGCAGGTGGATCAACCGGGCCAGCGGCAGATAGACCTCTTCCACCTCGAGCAGGTCGATCTGCTCACCCAGTCCGCGCAGGCCGACCAGTTCCTCTTCGGTGAGGGCCAGTGGCGTCGACATGCGCAGCGCACGCCACTGCTTTCGGTCGAACTCCACATAGGGGCTCGGCTCGCTCAGCCGCGGCATGGGTCTCAGTGTCGCAGGGGTCGGCGGGTGGGCGTCGGGTGGGGCGGTTCGGCCGGCTGCTGGGCCAGCCGCTGGTCCCGTCGGCGTTGGCGGGCGACTAGTCTCGTTGCCATGTCTGCCGACTCGACCCGCACCGCCACCGTCACCACATCACCGGGCGCCGAATACGTCGACACCGCGCGCGCCGCCTACCGCGCGGCTCTGCAGGTCATCGATTTCGTCGAACCCCGTATCGCCGCTGCGACGCGCAAAGAGCTTGCCGACCAACGTGATTCACTCAAGCTGATCGCTAGCGAGAACTACGCTTCGCCCGCGGTATTGCTCACTATGGGCAGCTGGCTATCGGACAAGTATGCCGAGGGAACCATCGGGCACCGCTTCTATGCCGGCTGCCAAAACGTCGACACCGTCGAGAGTGTGGCCGCGGAGCATGCCCGCGAGTTGTTCGGCTCGCCGTATGCCTATGTCCAGCCGCATTCGGGCATCGACGCCAACCTCGTTGCGTACTGGGCTATCCTCGCCACCCGGATCGAGGCGCCCGGCCTGGCCGCGGCTGGTGCAAAGCACGTCAACGAGCTCTCCGAGTCGGACTGGGAAGCGCTTCGTGCCAAGCTCGGCAACCAGCGGCTGATGGGCATGTCACTCGACGCGGGCGGCCACCTCACCCATGGTTTCCGGCCCAACATCTCCGGCAAGATGTTCCACCAGCGCAGCTATGGCACCGACCCGGAATCTGGGCTGCTGGACTACGACGTTGTCGCTGCCGCCGCACGCGAATTCAAACCGCTGATCCTGGTCGCCGGATATTCGGCCTACCCGCGGCGGATCAACTTCGCCAAGATGCGCGAGATCGCCGACGAGGTGGGCGCCACGTTGATGGTGGACATGGCGCATTTCGCCGGGCTGGTGGCCGGGAAGGTGATGACCGGAGACGAGGACCCAGTGCCCTACGCGCACGTCACCACCACTACGACGCACAAGTCGTTGCGCGGACCCCGCGGCGGCCTGGTGCTGTCCCAGCCGGAATACGCCGATGCCGTGGACAAGGGCTGCCCCATGGTGCTGGGGGGGCCACTTCCGCACGTCATGGCGGCCAAAGCCGTCGCTCTGGCCGAGGCGCGACTGCCGGATTTCGAGACCTACGCCAGGCGGGTCGCGGACAATGCCCAGGCGCTGGCCGACGGACTCTTGCGGCGGGGCGCCCGGCTGGTCACCGGCGGCACCGACAACCACATCGTGCTGTTGGACGTCACGTCGTTCGGACTGACGGGCCGACAGGCCGAATCGGCCCTGCTCGACGCCGGCGTCGTCACCAACCGCAACGCCATCCCCGCCGACCCCAATGGCGCCTGGTACACCAGCGGCATCCGGGTCGGCACTCCGGCGCTGACAACTCGCGGCCTTGGTACCGCCGAATTCGACCGGGTCGCCGAGCTAATGGTCGACGTGCTGACCAACGCAGCACCAGAGGGCACATCCAAGGCCAAGTATTCGCTGGCTGACGGCACCGCCGAGCGCGTCAACGCCGCCGCCGCCGAACTACTGGCCGCCAATCCGCTCTACCCGGGCCTCACGCTCTAGGTCTATTGGCGGCGACCCGCGGCGCCCGGCTGCGCCGCGCTTGCGATCGCCGCGAGGTCTATTGGCGGCGACCCGCGGCGCCCGGCTGCGCCGCGCTTGCGATCGCCGCGAGGTCTATTGGCGGCGACCCGCGGCGCCCGGCTGCGCCGCGCTTGCGCGCGGCGACACGCCACGTCCGCAATTTGAAGGAACCTGTCTACGCCGGTTACAGTTACCGCATGGCACAGAAACCTGTCCCTAACGCGCTGATCCTCGAGCTCGAGCCCGTTGTGGAAGCGGAAATGGACCGTCACCTCAACACCGAGGAGCTCTGGTTCGCTCACGACTACGTGCCGTTCGACCAGGGCGAGAACTTCGCCTTCCTGGGCGGCCGCGATTGGGATCCTTCTCAGGCGACACTGCCGCGAACGCTCACCGACGCCTGCGAAATCCTGCTGATCCTCAAGGACAACCTGGCCAGCCATCACCGTGAACTCGTCGAGCACTTCATTCTCGAGGAGTGGTGGGGACGCTGGCTGGGCCGGTGGACGGCGGAGGAACATCTGCACGCGATCGCGCTGCGCGAATACCTCGTGGTGACCCGCGAGGTCGACCCGACCGCGAACGAGGAGGTTCGCGTCCAGCACGTGATGAAGGGCTACCGGGCCGACAAGCTCTCGCAGGTCGAACTGCTAGTTCAGATGGCCCTGTCGGAACGTTGCTACGCCGTCTTCTGCCGCAATTTGGCGGCGCAGCTCGAGGAGCCGGTATTGGCCGGGCTCATCGACCGGATCGCCCGTGACGAACAGCGTCACGAACAGATCTTCGCCAAGCTCGTCGCGCATTGCCTCGGCTACACCCGCGACGAGACGATTGCCGCGATTGCCTCCCGCGCGGCCGCCCTGGAAGTACTCGGCGCGGACATCGACGCGTACCAAGACAAGGTGCGCAACGTCGCCGAGGCCGGCATTTTCGACGACGCGCAGATGCGCCAGGCGATCTCCGACCGCATCACCGAATGGGGCGTGGCCGACGAGCCACAATTGCGGCAATTCGTCACCGGCTAAGGAGAACTGCCGACGTCGGCGCGCCTGCCATGCGGGCATGTCGGCACCGGAGTAGCGTCGCATCCGATGGCCAGCGACATATCCAGCTGCCAGGGCGGCACTCCCGGCTACTGCTCGGGTTTTTCTGAAGGCAGGACCGGCCCCGGTCCTGGTGCCGCGGCCCCCGCCGACATGCCTGTGTGGGTCCGCGCGGGCTACTGGGCATCGTGCAGCCCTCTGAGCCCGTAGGAGCGCTCCGTGGCCGAAATCCGGACGTATGTGCTCGACACCTCCGTGTTGCTCTCCGATCCGTGGGCGTGCAGCCGGTTCGCCGAGCACGACGTGGTGGTCCCGCTGGTGGTGATCAGCGAGCTGGAGGCCAAACGCCACCACCACGAGCTGGGCTGGTTCGCTCGCCAGGCGTTGCGTTTGTTCGACGACCTCCGACTTGAGCACGGCAGACTCGATCAGCCCATTCCAATTGGCACACAAGGCGGTTCGCTGCGCGTCGAACTCAATCACACGGACCCGGCTGTACTGCCCGCCGGCTTCCGGACCGACAGCAACGACTCGCGGATCCTGTGCTGCGCGGCCAACCTGGCCGCCGAGGGTCAGCGAGTCACCTTGGTCAGCAAGGACATTCCGCTTCGGGTCAAGGCCGCCGCCGTCGGCCTGGCCGCCGACGAATACCACGCCCAGGACGTCGTAGCTTCCGGATGGTCCGGGATGCACGAGATCGAGACCGCAGCCCAGGACATCGACGCGCTGTTCGCCGACGGCGAGATCGACCTGGCTGAGGCGCGGGAACTGCCCTGCCACACCGGGATTCGGTTGCTGGGCGGTAGCTCACATGCCCTCGGCCGGGTCACCCCCGCCAAGCGGGTCCAGCTGGTGCGCGGTGACCGCGAAGTGTTCGGATTGCGCGGACGTTCGGCCGAGCAGCGGGTCGCGCTGGATCTGTTGCTCGACGAGTCGGTGGGGATCGTGTCGCTGGGCGGTAAGGCCGGCACCGGCAAGTCGGCGCTGGCGCTGTGCGCCGGGCTGGAGGCGGTGCTGGAGCGTCGCACCCACCGCAAGGTGGTGGTGTTCCGTCCGCTGTATGCGGTGGGCGGCCAGGAGCTGGGTTATCTACCCGGCAGCGAGAGCGAAAAGATGGGCCCCTGGGCGCAGGCGGTGTTCGACACCCTCGAAGGCTTGGCCAGCCCGGCGGTGCTCGACGAGGTGCTGTCCCGCGGCATGCTCGAGGTGCTGCCGCTCACCCACATCCGCGGCCGCTCGCTGCACGACTCGTTCGTCATCGTCGACGAGGCACAGTCGCTGGAGCGCAACGTCCTGCTCACCGTCTTGTCGAGGCTGGGTACGGGTTCTCGAGTGGTGTTGACGCACGACATCGCGCAGCGGGACAACCTGCGGGTGGGCCGCCACGACGGCGTTGCTGCGGTGATCGAGAAGCTGAAGGGGCATCCGTTGTTCGCCCACATTACTCTGCTGCGCAGCGAACGGTCACCGATCGCCGCCCTGGTCACCGAAATGCTCGAGGAAATCACCGGACCGCACTGATGCGCCCGTGAGCCGACGGCGTTGAGTGTTACCTGACGGCTTCCGCTGTGCCTCGGCGGCGGAATCTACGGGATTTTCCCGCCCAGGATGCACGGCGAAAGCGCAGGATTCACACTCGACGCCCAGGCTGCACACGTGACGCCCGGTAGGCTGCCATCGTGCCGAAAAGACCTGACACCCAGGCCTGGCGCTACTGGCGGACCGTCCTCGGCGTGGTAGCGGCCGGTGCCGTGCTGGTCATCGGCGGCCTTACCGGACATGTGACGCGCGCCGACAACCAGAACTGCGCGATGGTGAAGTGCGTAGCGCTGACGTTCGACGACGGGCCCAGCCCCTACACTGACCGGCTGCTGCAAGTGTTGAAGAACAGCGACTCCAAGGCCACCTTCTTCCTGATCGGCAACAAGGTTGCCGCCAACCCCGCCGGAGCCAAGCGCATCGCCGATGCCGGAATGGAGATCGGCAACCACACCTGGGAACACCCCAACATGACGACGATTCCGACCGAGGACATCGCCGCGCAGTTCGCCAAGGCCAACGATGCGATAACAGCCGCAACCGGCCGCACGCCAACGCTGTACCGTCCCGCCGGCGGGCTGTCCAACGACGCGGTGCGCCAAACCGCCGGCCGCTTCGGCCTGGCCGAAATACTTTGGGACGTCATCCCTTTCGACTGGGCCAACGACTCGAACACGGCGGCGACGCGGTCTGTCCTGATGCGGCAGATCAAGCCTGGCTCGGTGGTGTTGTTCCATGACACCTATTCGAGCACGGTCGACCTGGTGTACCAGTTCATCCCGGTGCTCAAGGCCAACGGCTATCACCTGGTGACCGTCGGCGAGCTGCTCGGCCCACGCACCCCGGGCAGCAGCTACGGCGGCCGGGAAAACGGCCCACCCGTCAACGAACTTCACGACATCCCACCCGGTGATATCCCGGCCTTGCCAAACACGCCGTCGCCCAAGCCGATGCCCAACTTCCCCATCACCGACATTCCCGGGCAGAACTCAGGCGGGCCGAACAACGGTGCCTAAGGTGATCAAAGCGGGCTGGTTGAAAATCTGGGGCGCCCCACGATCACCTGAGACAACCGCCAAGGAGCATCGAAAGACGGCTCGCGGGTTGGCGATTCAGTATGCGGGCGACCTCGCGCTGTCCTATGTTTTTGCCGTCACCGGCGCGGCGGCGATCTTGGTCCCGCTGCGAAGTCGCACCTCGGGCGCGTTGAATGCCGATTTCGCGCGCAACAACACCTCACTGGTGGTGGTGCTGGTCGTGTCGGGGATCATCACCGTGGCGGTAGCGGGCGTGTTGAACTTGGCGCCCACCCTGCGGTGGTACGTCGCTGGCGATCAGCCGGATGCCGATCAACGGGCCACCGCAATGAAACTGCCCGGTCGCCAGTCCGCGATCCTGGTGGCGACCTGGGCTGTCTGCGGTGCGGTCCTGATGCTGGTGAACCGCACCGGCGGGGCGTCGCTTTTGCTGCCCATTCTGTTGGGCGTAGTGCTCGGCGGGATGGCCGCCGCGGGCACGGGATTGCTGCTTACCCAACGCACTTTGCGCCCGATCATGGTCGCGGCCACCCGGGGTTGCGAGCCCCGGCTGTCGACGCCCGGGGTGCTTGCGCGTCTGGTCCTGATGTGGTTTCTGTGCAGCGCCCTTCCCGTCGTGATCATCGCGACGCTGATCGTTCTGCGCTCGAACGGCTGGATCATTCCGAAAAACGCGTCGATCGATGTGCCGGTATTGGTCGTGGTGATGGCCGCGCTGGTGCTCGGGCTGCCGACCATGATCCTGACTTCCCGATCCATCGCCGATCCGGTCAGCGAGGTCGTCGACGCGATGGCCGAAGTCGAACACGGGCACATCGAAACCTACGTCGGCGCTTACGAACGCTCCCAAATCGGGCGTCTGCAAACGGGTTTCAATCGGATGGTCGCTGGGCTCGCCGAACGCGACAGGCTGCGCGACCTTTTCGGTCGCCACGTCGGCACCGACGTCGCCCAGCGCGCGCTCGAGGAGGGCGCATCGTTGTCGGGAGACGTCGTGGAGGCAGCGGTGCTCTTCATCGACTTAGTGGGCTCGACGACCCTGGCGGAAAGCCGTCCGCCGCAAGAGGTTGCGGAGGTGCTCAACGACTTCTTCCGGATTGTCGTGGATGCGGTCGACGCACACAGCGGCCTGATCAACAAATTCGAAGGCGACGCCGCACTGGCCATCTTCGGAGCACCGCTCAAGATGCGCGATCCCGCGTCGGCGGCCTTGGCCACGGCGCGCACGCTGGGCACCGAGCTGCGCCGGCTTCCCGTCGTCGACTTCGGCATCGGCGTATCGGCGGGCCGGGTGTTCGCCGGCAACATCGGAGCCGAAAACCGTTATGAATACACGGTTATCGGTGACGCAGTGAACGAGGCCGCGCGGCTGGCCGATCTCGCCAAAACCTCCGACCGGCGGATCCTATGCGCCGCGGCAGCCATCGAACGAGCCGACGACGACGAGCGGCAGCGCTGGGCCGAGTGCTATTCCACCGTGCTGCGCGGGCGTTCGGAAGCCACCCAGGTCTCGACGCCGACGGGATCTGCGTAGGGCCGGCCGACGAGTCAGACGCCGATGATCTCCACGAGATCCTCGATGCCACGAAAGTCCTCGACGTTACGCGTGTAAAGGGGCAGACCCGCAGCGATTGCGGTGGATGCGATCAACAGATCGACGGCACGAGGGCCCCGAGCCTTGCGGCCAGTAGCGACGATTGCGGCGTAGACGCGTCCATATGCTCTGGCGCAGTCGGCGTCGAACGGCAGTGGATCGAAAATCGACTCAGCCCGCTGCAGGCGATCCTGCCTACGCGCGCGTTCGGCGCTGTCAGTTGTCGCGTGCGGCCCGGCCGCCAACTCGGCCATGGTGAGGGAGCTGATCGCGAGTTCACCGGGAAGTTGTCCGGCGTCGAAATGCTCCAGGTCGATCACTACCGACGTATCGAGCAACCCTCGCGGAGCGCGCGCACTCTCAGCCACGGGGTTGGATCGACTGACTTGTCGCCGTGTCGAGGTCGGCCCGCAGCTGCTCCAGGTCTACGGGCGGTGCGCCTCGGAAGGCGGCCACTGCTGCCGCGGCGCTGACAAACCGCTGACGACGCAGCGGCGAAAGCTCGCCGACCGGAATTCCGTTTCGCGTCACAATGAAAGACGCGCCCTGGTCGAGTTGGCGCATGATCTCGCCGCTGTTGTTGCGCAGCTCGCGCTGGGTTATCTCGACAGCCACTGGCCAAGTGTAGCACAGGTGCTACGGCAGCTCTTGGCAGCCAGCGGGTCCGTATCAGCTCTTGGCGACCTTCAGTGCGGCAATCACACCGTTGATGATTCCGGCCGAAGCGGCGTCGCCGATCGGTGTTGCGCCGAAGAACACGGTGACTGGCTTGGTGTCGACGGCGATGATCGTGACGGAGTCACCCTTCACGTTGCGAGCGGGATCGGCGATCGTGATATCGGCGTCCACCCGGGCGGCGTTGACCCCGTCGACCTTCATCGACGACGTCTTCTTTGGACCCAGGGTTGGCGACGCGTTGGCGTAGCCCTGGCCGGTTGCCGTGCAGTCCATGAACTTCGACGCCTGGGCGGCGACGTCCATGCTGGGGACGAAGTTCGTGATACCGACCTCGGCCTGCATCATCCAGTTGCTGGCACCGGGAACCTCGGCGCCCACGCCGACCCCGCCGATCATGTTCGGGCTCTGGTCGTCGGCGAACGGCTGCCAACCGGGTGCCGCGCTGGCCGGGAAGGAGAGCTTGCCCGCGCTGATCATGTCGCCGGTGGGCTTGTCGCCGGGGGACACGTTAGGTGTGCAGTCCGTTGCGGTCTGCTCGGTATTGGCCGGTTGCGACGTCGCGGGTGTCGTCGGAGCCGCCGAGGTCGTCGCGGCATTGTTGGACTTGTTGCCGTTGCCGCCGGCGAATACCAGGATCGCCACTAGCGCGATGACGCCCACCACCGCGATTCCGGCGAGGATCAGCCAGGGCAACTTCGAGCGTTTGGGTCCCGGCCCGGGAGGACCGGGCGGGTAGCCACCCGTCGGCCAGCCCGGCGGAACCTGCTGGCCGGGCTGCGGGTACTGCTGGCCGGCCGGTGGATACTGCTGCGGCGGATACCCGCCCTGCTGGTAGGGGCCGCCCTGCGGGTAGGGGTAGCCCTGCGGCTGGCCGCCCCATTGCGTTTCCCCATACGGATTCGCTCCGTAGGGATCCTGGCCATAGGGACCGCCCGGAGGAACCGTCATCGCCGAATCACCTTCACTCACCCTCGTTCTTGAAGACCACACTTTCGAGGTGGCCACGCGACCGCGTCACGCAATTATGTGTGCCAGCCCGCCGTCGCGCTCATCGGACCGGATTAGTCTGCTCTAGTCGTCGGCCACCTTAGCCATCGCCAGCACATCCAGCCGGCGGTCCAATTCCTCGACCGACAGCTTCTCGCCGATCAGCCCGCGGTCGATGACGGTCTGGCGGATGGTCTTGCGCTCCTTGAGCGCTTGTTTGGCCACCGCGGCGGCCTCCTCGTAGCCGATGGCGGAGTTCAACGGCGTGACGATGGACGGCGACGACTCGGCCAGCTCGCGCAGATGCTCGACGTTGGCTTTCAGCCCGGTAATGCAGCGCTGCGCGAACAGCTTTGACACGTTGGTCAGCAGCTTGAACGATTCCAGGATGTTGCGGGCCATCATCGGGATGTAGACGTTGAGCTCGAAAGCGCCGTTCGCGCCACCCCAGGCGACCGCGGCGTCGTTGCCGATCACTTGCGCGGCCACCTGCGTAACTGCTTCCGGCAGAACGGGATTCACCTTTCCCGGCATGATCGAGCTACCCGGCTGCAGATCCGGCAACTGGATCTCGGCCAGACCGGTCAGCGGGCCCGATCCCATCCAGCGAATGTCGTTGGCGATCTTGGTCAATGACACCGCGATGGTGCGCAGCGCGCCCGACGCCTCCACCAACCCGTCTCGGGCGGCTTGGGCCTCGAACGAGTTTTCCGCCGTCCGCAATTCGGTCAGACCAGTCTCGTCGACCAGCGTCTGGACCACCTTGGCGCCGAAGCCTTCCGGCGCGTTGAGGCCGGTACCCACCGCGGTACCGCCGATCGCGAGTTCACCCAGCCGCGGCAGCGTGGCCCGAACTCGCTCGACCCCGGCCTGGACCTGCCGGGCGTACCCGCTGAATTCCTGACCGAGGGTCACCGGAACCGCGTCCATCAGGTGGGTGCGCCCGGATTTGACCACCGTGCGCCACTCGCGCGCCTTGGCCGCCAGCGCCTCGTGCAGTTCCTCGAGCGCCGGAATCAGGTGGCGCACGGCGGCTTCGGTGGCTGCGATATGGGTAGCGGTCGGGAAGGTGTCGTTGGACGACTGCGACATGTTGACGTCGTCGTTGGGATGCACGGTCACGCCGTTGGCGGCCGCGATCGACGCGATCACCTCGTTGGTGTTCATGTTCGAGCTGGTGCCCGAGCCGGTTTGGAAGACGTCGATCGGGAACTGGTCGTCATGGCGGCCGTCGGCGATCTCGGCAGCCGCGGCGATGATCGCGTCGGCCTTCTCCGGCGCCAGTAACCCCAGCTCCTTGTTCACCTGTGCGCACGCGCCCTTCAGTAGGCCCAACGCGCGGATCTGGGCGCGCTCCAGGCCGCGGCCCGAGATCGGGAAGTTCTCCACCGCACGTTGGGTTTGGGCGCGCCACAACGCTTTTGCCGGCACCCGCACCTCGCCCATGGTGTCGTGCTCGATGCGGTATTCGCCGTCGTCGGCCATGAATCAGGTCCTGTTCGTCTGGTCGGGGTGGATTACGGCAGGGGATAGGCGGCGTTGCTGTCGCCGGTGAAGTCGATGGCGGAGTATTCGTTGAGCTTCGACAGCCGGTGGTAGGCCTCGATCATCCGGACCGTTCCCGACTTGGACCGCATCACGATCGACTGAGTGGTGCACCCGCCGGGGTAGTAGCGCACGCCTTTGAGCAGGTCTCCGTCGGTGACTCCGGTCGCGCAGAAGAAGACGTTCTCGCCGGAAACCAGGTCCTCGGTGGTGAGCACCTGATCCAGGTTGTATCCGGCGTCGAGCGCCTTGCGTCGTTCGGGCTCATCCTTCGGCGCCAGCTGCGCCTGGATCGCCCCGCCCATGCAGCGGATCGCCGCCGCGGCGATGATGCCCTCCGGGGTGCCGCCGATACCGGCCAGCATGTCGGTGCCGGAGCCCGGACGGCAGGCGGAGATCGCGCCGGCGACATCGCCGTCGGTGATCAGCCGGATCCGGGCCCCGGTGGTGCGGACGTCGTCGATCAGCTGTGCGTGCCGCGGCCGGTCCAGGATGCACACGGTCATGTCGCGCACCGACAGCTCCTTGACCCTGGCGACCGCCCGAATGTTGTCCGCGATCGGCTTGGTGATGTCCAGGACGTGGGCGGCTTCCGGCCCGACGACGATCTTGTTCATGTAGAACACCGCCGAGGGGTCGAACATGGCACCCCGGTCGGCCACCGCCAGGACCGAAATGGCGTTGGGCATGCCCTTGCTCATCAGCGTGGTGCCGTCGATCGGATCGACCGCGAAGTCGCATTCCGGGCCGTCGCCGTTGCCGACGTCTTCGCCGTTGTACAGCATCGGCGCGTGGTCCTTTTCACCCTCGCCGATGACAACGACGCCGCGCATTGAGACGGTGTTGACCAGTTCGCGTATCGCGTCGACGGCCGCGCCGTCGCCGCCCTCCTTGTCGCCGCGCCCCACCCAGCGGCCGGCGGCCATGGCCCCGGCCTCGGTGACCCGCACCAACTCCATGGCCAGGTTGCGATCGGGGGCTTCACCGCGCGACCGGGACTGCGACTGTCCGGTGACGACGGTCGGCTGGGCTACTGGCGAACCGGGTCCTGACGTGCGGTCGCCCTCTGCTGTCATGGTTGCCGATTGTCCCAGAAGCAGATCGGTCGCCTGGAGCTGGGCTGGAACCGTTCGGCTGGAATACTCGGCGGAGTGACCGTGGACCCGACGCCGACCGCCCCGACCGCAGGGTCGGCCGGTGAGCCGGGACCGGTGCCCAGGCCGCCCAAACCGCGCCTGCTACAGGACGGCCGCGACATGTTTTGGTCGCTGGCGCCGCTGGTCATCGGATGCATCCTGCTGGCCGGCCTGGTCGGAATGTGTTCGTTCCAGCCGGGCCGCACCCACGAGGGACGCATCCCGTCCTACGACGCGGCCACGGCGCTGCGGGCCGACGCCGCGACGCTGGGCTTTCCGATCCGGCTGCCCCAGCTGCCGGCGGGCTGGCGGTCCAACTCCGGCAGCCGCGGCGGCATCGAGAACGGGCGAACCGATCCGTCGACCGGTCAGCGGCTGAACGCGGCGACCTCGACCGTCGGATACATCGCGCCGAGCGGTCGCTATCTGAGCCTGACGCAGAGCAACGCCGACGAGGACAAGCTCGTCGGATCGATTCATCGGTCGGCGGTCCCCACCGGTGCGGTCGACGTCGCCGGCACCGCCTGGGTGGTCTACCAGGGCAGCGGGCAAGGGGCCGACTCCGAGCCGGTGTGGACCACCGCGCTCACCAGCCCCGGGGGGCGCGTTCAGATCGCGATCA
The DNA here is from genome assembly GCF_059812225.1 of Mycobacterium sp. NGS66. Classification (NCBI taxonomy): domain Bacteria; kingdom Bacillati; phylum Actinomycetota; class Actinomycetes; order Mycobacteriales; family Mycobacteriaceae; genus Mycobacterium; species Mycobacterium sp. NGS66. The sequence goes on from NZ_JCALCG010000019.1 coordinate 57,540, forward strand.
CCGGCGCCGCCAGCGCCGACGAGTTCCGTACGCTGGCGTCCGCGACGCAATCGCAAGCGCCATTACCGGCCCGGTAGCGGGGCGCTTCGCAGGAGAGGACACCAAGTGACTGCACCCGAAGCGGATTTGTCCGGATGGTCGGCGGCACCGTTCAGCGGTGGCGGCTACACCCACGATGTCTATCGCAAAGGCGCCGGCCCAGGGGTGGTGCTGATTCCCGAGATCCCCGGAATCCATCCCGGTGTGCTAGGGCTCGGAAATCATCTGGTGGACAACGGATTCACCGTCGCGATTCCGTCGCTGTTCGGTGAGCCAGGCAAGCCGAAGACGGTCGGCTATACCGTCGCGACCATCGCCCGGGCTTGTGTCGCAAGGGAATTCGCGGCGTTCGCGTTGAACAAGCAGCGGCCGGTGTCATCGTTCCTGCGTGCCTTGGCTCGCGACCTCAACGCCTCGACGCCGGGCAAGGGCGTCGGGGTGATCGGCCAGTGCTTCACCGGCGGCTTCGCGTTGGCCGCCGCCGTCGACGATAGTGTGCTGGCGCCGGTGCTCAGCCAGCCGTCGGTTCCGATTGCGCTGGCTGCGGCGCATCGGCGTGACCCCGGACTGAGCGAATCCGAGCTGACCACGGTCGCCGAGCGGTGTGCCAACGACGGCTTGTGCGCCATGGGTTTGCGGTTCAGCGCGGACAAGATGGCCCCGGGCGAACGGTTCACGGTGCTCAAGGAGCGGCTCGGCGACGCTTTCGAGGTGATCGAAATCGATTCCGGCCCGGGCAATGAGGGCGGTTTCGGCAAGATGGCGCACTCGGTGCTCACCGACGAGGTTCGCGAGGTCGAGGGACAAGCGGCCTACGAGGCCCGTAAACGCGTGGTGGAGTTTCTGACTCAGCGGCTTACCTAGTTCCGGCGCTCGCGAAAGTGCAACTGCCGACGCCTCCACCCGAGAAATGCGTCGGCAGTTGCAGTTTCGCGGCTCATTCCAGACGCTACTCCGGCGGCCGCGCTGAGACGACGGACGCCAGGTGGGGCTTCGATGCCGCCCTGACCTGCTCGAAAAGCTCGACGTAATACGGCAGGCATTCGTCCATGGCCTGCTTGGTGGTGAACAGCGGCTGGTAGCCCAGGTCGCGCTGCGCCTTCGCGATGGAGAAGTAGTTATCGAGGTAAAGCCGTTCCACCGCAAGGGGTTCCAGTGGCGGCTTGGGCAGCCCGAACTTGAAGTGCAGCCACTGCCACACCTTCATCACATCGCGCACCAACCGGCCCGACACCCGCATCTTCGGCCACGGCTGCCCACACGCGGTGACGACGGGGCGGGCGAACTCGAACATGTTGATCGGCTCGCCATCGTTGATGAAGTAGGCCTGTCCCGGTGCGGTCCCGCCCTCCACCAGATGCTCGGCGGCCAGGATGAAACCGTGAATCAGGTTGTGCACGTAAGAGTTGTCCAGCTTGGCGTTCTTGCCGCCGACCAGCACCTTGACGTGGCCGGCCACCACGCTTTCGAACAATTTGCGGAACATGGTCTGGTCGCCGCGTCCCCAGATGCCGCTGGGCCGGATGGAACAGGTGAGCAAGCCGTCGACACCGTTCTGTGAGAGCACGAACTTCTCGGCGACGACTTTGGTTTCGGTGTACAGGTCGGCGAACCGGTCGGTGTAGGGCATTGTCTCGTCGCCGCCGGAGATCTTCTTGCCGCCCATCACCACGCTGTTGGACGCCGTGTAGACGAACCGTTTCACGCCGGCCTTCTGCGCTTCGTGCAGCAGGTTCTTGGTACCGCCGACGTTCACCGAGTAACTGCGATTGCGATATTCCTCGGTCACCGACGAACCGCCCATCAGCTCGATGATGGCGGCGGTGTGGAAGATGGTGTCGATGCCGTCGACCGCCGCGGCGCAAACGCCGACGTCGGTGATGTCACCTTGCAACACCTCCAGTTTCGGGTGCTGTGGTAGCGGCGACGGCGCGCGGTCGAAGGAACGGACCTGGTGTCCGCGGTCCAGCAAAGTGGTCACCAGGTTGGCGCCGACGAAGCCGGAGCCGCCGGTGACCAGGACCCTGCCCAGCTCGGTTGTCAAAGATGCATCACCCATAGTGACGCGAAGCATAGTCGAAAATAACTGAAACGTGTTCCAGTTTTCGCTGGAAATTCTCTTCCGGCCGGCCGGGGTCAGTGTTACTCGGCTTGGCCGTCACCGAGCGCATCGGCTATTCGCTGCCGAGCGCCGGCCAACTGCTCTTCGCACCTTTTGGCCAGCTGTTCGCCCCTTTCCCACAGCTTCAGCGACGCATCGAGATCCAGCCCACCCTGTTCCAGCAGGCGAACGACTTCGATCAGCTCGTCGCGGCAAGCTTCATAGCCAAGCTGACTAATGGGCGTAACCGAGAAGCTTTCTTCGTCAGGAACCATCCGTGCGCCCCTCACTGACCGCCGCCACCGCCCCATCGGCAACCCGAATCCGCAGCCTAGTACCGGCCGGCGCCTCGTCCACCGACCGCAACACCCGCATCGGCTCGGCTGCTGCAACAGTCTGCACAACCGCGTAGCCGCGGGCCAACGTGGCGGCCGGGCCCAGCGTGGCCAGCCGCGCGCTCAGATGCCCGACGCGCTCGGTCTCTGTCGTGAGCAATCGGGTGATGTCACGGCGAATCGCCGACCGAGCCCGGTGGATCTCGTCGGCGCGGGTATTGATCGTCGTCAATGGCGCCGCCAACACCGGGCGACTGCGCAATTGAGCCAGTGTGCGTTGCTCCCGAGACACCCAATTGCGTAACGCCTGCGCGCTGCGCCGTCGTAGCTCGTCGATGAGCAGTTGCTCGGCGGCGGTGTCGGGGACCACTTTCTTGGCCGCATCGGTCGGGGTGGCGGCGCGCAGGTCGGCGACCAGGTCGCACAGCGGGTTATCCGGCTCGTGACCGACCGCGCTGATCACGGGGGTGCGGCAGGCCGCGATCGCCCGGCACAGCGTCTCGTCGCAAAACGGCAGCAGGTCCTCCACACTGCCACCGCCACGGGCTAGCACGATCACGTCGACATCTTGGTCCAGGTCGAGTTCACGCAGGGCCTCGACGATCTGCGGGACGGCGTTGGGTCCCTGCACGGCGGTATTGCGGACGGCGAACCGTACCGCCGGCCAGCGGGCGGTAGCCACCGTGGTCACATCGCGCTCGGCGGCGCTGGCGCGGCCGGTGATGAGGCCAATCACGTTGGGCAGGAACGGGATTGGTCGCTTGAGGCGCGGGTCGAACAGGCCTTCGGCATCCAGCAGGCGGCGCAACCGCTCGATGCGGGCCAGCAGCTCGCCCACACCGACCGCACGAATCTCGCTGAGACGTAACGAGAATGTGCCGCGCCCGGTGTAGAAGGTCGGCTTGCCGCAGACCACCACCTGAGTGCCTTCGGCCAACTTCACCGGGGCGGCCAGCACCAAGTCGCGCGAGCAGGTCACGGTCAGCGACATGTCGGCAGCCGGGTCACGCAGCACCATGAACACCGTATTGGAGTTTGGCCGCATCGTGATCTGCGCCAACTGGCCCTCGACCCACACGATGCCGAGTTTGTCGATCCAGCCCGCGACCCGGACGGCGACCGCGCGAACCGGGAACGGATTCTCGGCGGAATTCGGCACCGAATCCAGACGCGTCACTTCGCGTTCGCGCGGGTGATCCTGTTGGCTAGCAGCGTCTGGAACGGAGCGCGGGCCTTGGTGGCCTGCTCGTAGGCCAGGAGGGCTTCGAGTTCGTCGACATGCAGCGATTGCAGCCGGGCCCGCAACTGCGCCAGCGTCAGCGCCGGATAGTCCAACTCGGTCGCCACCGGTGGCACCGGGACCGTGGCCTTGGCCGCCGACTTTTTCGACTGTTTGCTGGATATCGGCTCGGTGGGGGAGTCGGAGGTATCGGAGACCGAGTACAACGCGAACCGGCCCTCGGGCCGGCGATCTCCCTCACCGGCGTCGGGCAGCGCCGTGACGGTGGCGTCGCCCTCGATCAGATCCTCGTCGAACGTTGCCCACTCCGGCTGCTCGTCCTTGGGCGGGAACAGCGCCTCGAGAGTGCTGTCGCCCTTGATCACAAGTTCAGCCAGGTTTTGCTGAAATCGCATCACCAGGTGCGCGGCCTGACTGGCCAACGTCATCGGGTACATCAGGATGGTTCGCGGCAGCTTCTTTGTCTCCTCGACGGCGACTGTCGCCGCGCCGACCAATAGCCGAAGCCCATACGGTGCAGTAGCCATGGCCCCCAGCCTGCCCTAAGCGGCCGCTGACGCCAAGCTGAGGGCCGTGACCTGGCCGATGTGCGTCGGCAGAACGTACCCTGAATGGCATGCCACCCACTGTCGACATGGGGATTCCCGGTGCCAGCAGCTCCGTTGTCGACGGTCCAATCCGCAAACGGGTGTTGCTGGCAGAGCCGCGGGGCTACTGCGCCGGTGTGGATCGGGCCGTCGAGACGGTCGAGCGCGCGCTGGAGAAGTACGGGCCGCCGGTCTATGTGCGCCACGAGATCGTGCACAACCGCCATGTGGTCGACACCTTGGCCAAGGCGGGTGCGGTGTTCGTCGAAGAGACCGACGAGGTTCCCGAGGGCGCGATAGTGGTGTTCTCCGCGCACGGTGTCGCGCCGACGGTCTATGCGGCCGCTGCCGAACGCAACCTGCAGACCATCGACGCCACCTGCCCGCTGGTCACCAAGGTGCACAACGAGGCCAGGCGCTTCGCGCGCGACGACTACGACATCCTGTTGATCGGTCACGAAGGCCACGAGGAGGTGATCGGCACCGCCGGTGAGGCGCCCGACCACGTGCAGCTCGTCGACGGCGTCGACGCCGTGCATCAGGTGACCGTGCGCGACGAGGACAAGGTCGTCTGGTTGTCGCAGACCACGCTGTCGGTGGACGAAACCATGGAGATCGTCGAGCGGTTGCGCCAGCGGTTCCCGAAGCTGCAGGACCCGCCCAGCGACGACATCTGCTATGCGACGCAAAACCGGCAGGTGGCGGTCAAGGCGATGGCCCCGGAGTGCGAGCTGGTCATCGTCGTCGGCTCGCGCAATTCGTCGAACTCCGTGCGCCTGGTCGAGGTGGCGCTGGGGGGCGGTTCGCGCGCCGCCCATCTGGTCGACTGGGCCGACGATATCGACCCGGCCTGGCTAGAGGGTGTCACCACCGTCGGCGTCACCTCGGGTGCATCCGTTCCCGAGGTGCTGGTCCGCGGTGTGCTGGAGCGGCTGGCCGACTGCGGTTTCGACGTGGTGCAGCCGGTGACGACGGCCAACGAGACGCTGGTTTTCGCCCTGCCCAGGGAAATCCGGAAGGTGCTCTGAAGCTTTTCGGCTCAGTAGTCGTATTCCCAGGATTCAGCCTGGGAGCGGCGCGATGCGCGCGGCCGTCGTCGGGCCCGAGGGTCGTCAGGACGCTCGTCCTGCGGCACCGAGCCGCGGTAGCGGACCTGGGAGATCGGGTGGTGCGTCGGGTTGGCCCCTTCCCGCTGTGCGGCGCGACGCCGCGGCTGCTCATACGGCTCGTAGCGGTCGTAGGGCTTTTCGTAACGGGAGAAGTCCGGTGACGGCGGCTCCTGGCTCTCGTAGGGATCGAGGCGGCGGCTCGGCGGTCGCTCGTAGGAACCGCGCCGTCCGTAGGAACCCCGGCGCGGTTCACGCGGCGGCTGGCTACGTCGGTCCCGTGCGTCCGGCTCCCCTTGCGGCCGCGGACGTCGGGAGCGACGGGGCGCCTCGGCGTCGAAGTCGCGCGGGCTCTGCTGGGGCCGACGACGTTGCCGTCGCTCGGCGGCCGAGTCGGTGTGGTCGTCCTGGCCGGCTCGAGAATGCCGGGAGCGGGTTCGGTCGGGACGCCGAGCGGCGCGACTGGCGCGGGCCTCTCGGCCAGTTCTGGGGCTGGTTCTGGCGGTCCGACGGGCCGCGCGCGGGCGGGCTGAGCGGGCTTCGTCTTCGTCGTCGTCGGACCCTTTGAGCATCGACCCCAGTTTTGCGCCCAGACCGCTGAGCAGCGACTTCGATTCCGTGCCGGCCGGTGCGGCGGTAGTGCCTTCCGCGTCGGCAGTAGAGCGGTGTGTCATGCCGAAGTACCACCTGACCAGGCCGATCAACAGCACGACGCCGGCGGTGCCCAACATCAGCGGGAATCGCTCGATCAGCGGATAGCCGCAGTTGATCAGAAGGTCTTTGAGCTTGTCGATCTTGCCGCCGTGGAACAGCCAATAGGCGCCGGGCACCGCACAGAACAGAATTAGCGGCGGCTGGATCACCGCGGTGAACACGCCCGACTGCCGCACCACCAGCACAGCGATCACGCAACCGGCTATATAGCAGGCCGCGAAAACGTGGGTCAGCTCCTTGTGACCGGCGTCGATGCCGTACCCGACGACCGTTCCGCCAATGGCGATCAGCAGGGCGCCCCACCACGGCACACCTACCACATTGGGGAGGATGGAGCGGTGGGCAGCCTCGACTGCCGACCTTTCCCGCTGCGCTGACACAAGTTGACCGTACCGGCAATGGGCCCAAAGGCTCGTAAATACCTTGTCAAGACCGGGGCGTGGCATGGGTCAGCACCGGCTCTCTGGGTCGGGCGGTTTGGCCGCCGAGCCCTAGACTTGGTTCCTCGTGAGCTTGAGCCTGGGAATCGTGGGTCTGCCCAATGTGGGCAAGTCGACGCTGTTCAACGCGCTGACCCGCAAAAATGTGGTGGCGGCCAACTATCCGTTCGCCACTATCGAGCCCAACGAGGGAGTGGTATCGCTGCCCGATCCGCGACTCGACAAGCTCGCGGAGCTATTTCACTCAGAGCGCGTCGTTCCGGCCCCCGTGACGTTCGTGGACATCGCCGGCCTGGTCCAGGGCGCCTCCGAAGGAGCCGGGCTGGGCAACAAGTTCCTGGCCCATATCCGCGAATGCGACGCCATCTGCCAGGTCGTGCGGGTGTTCTCCGACGACGACGTGACGCACGTCGCCGGGCGCGTGGACCCGAAGTCCGATATCGAGGTGATCCATACCGAGTTGATTTTGGCCGACCTGCAGACCCTGGAGCGTGCGCTGCCCAGGCTGGAGAAGGAGGCCCGCAACAATAAGGAGCGCAAGCCGCTCTACGAGGCGGCGCTGGCCGCACGACAAGTGTTGGACGGCGGGACGACGCTGTTCGCATCGGGTATGGACACTTCGGTGTTGCGGGAGCTGAACCTGTTGACCACCAAGCCATTCCTGTATGTGTTCAACGCCGACGAGGCGGTGCTGACCGACCCCGCGCGCGTCGCGGAGTTGCGTGCGCTGATTGCACCGGCCGACGCGGTGTTTCTGGATGCCGCCATCGAGTCTGAGCTTTCCGAACTCGACGACGAGTCGGCCGCCGAGCTGCTGGAGTCGATTGGCCAGTCCGAGCGCGGCCTGGATGCGTTGGCACGGGCGGGTTTTCACACTTTGAAGTTGCAGACGTTTCTGACCGCAGGACCGAAAGAGGCGCGGGCGTGGACAATTCACCAGGGGGACACCGCGCCCAAGGCGGCTGGGGTGATCCACAGCGACTTCGAGAAGGGCTTCATCAAGGCCGAGATCGTTTCGTACGACGACCTGATTGCCGCGGGGTCGATGGCGGCGGCGAAGGCGGCCGGCAAGGTCCGGATCGAAGGTAAGGACTACGTCATGGCCGACGGTGACGTGGTGGAGTTTCGTTTCAACGTGTAAACGGACGCCGGCCCGCCCCTGGAATGGGATTTCATTGGTAACATGTTCCCATGGAAGCGGTGATCGATTCGGGGGGGCGCGTGGTGCTACCCAAACACCTTCGTGACGCGCTCGGCTTGACCCCGGGTACGACGGTGGACATCTCGCCGTACGGGACTGGATTGCAGGTGACACCTGCTGGCCGGACAGCCCGGCTGGAGCGGGATGCGAAGGGGCGCTTGGTGGCTCGCGCCGACACCGAGGTTACCGACGAGATGATGTTCGCTCTGATCGACTCCGCGCGACGTTGACAACCGTCCTTGTCACGGCGGTCGACACCAGTGTCGCAATACCACTGCTGATGACAACGCACCGACAGCACGCGGCGATCGCTGCGTGGGCGGAGAATCGAACCCTGGGCCTTTGTGGGCACGCCCTGGCGGAGACGTACTCGGTCCTGACCCGGCTGCCTGGCGATGCTCGCGTCGCTGCTGCTGATGCAGTGGCATTGATCGATGCGAACTTTGCTGCGTCGCTGCAACTCGGTGCGCGCGCCGCGCGATCGGCACATCGCGAGTTCGCGCGACGAGGTATTGCCGGTGGCGCAACATACGACGGGTTAGTGGCTTTGGCGGCTCGCGAGCACGGTACCGTATTGGCCACTCGAGATGCCCGGGCGCGGTCTACCTATGAGGCGCTCGGTGTTGCCGTCCAAGTGCTGGTCGGGGAGGTTGGGGGCGTTCAGTGACTCACCCCTCAGAGCGCTCGTAGGCCACGCACGGTCCTGGTTATCAGTTCACGTCGTTCGTCTATTGTCATCGAATCACCGAGGGGGGCCCGTACCCGCAAATAACCCTGCGTCACCAGGTCGTCGACCAGAAACCGCGTCGCACCGAGCGGCAGGGACAGCCGAGCGGCAATCTCCGCGACCGACGGGCTGTGCGCGGACGCTGTCAGGATTTGGCTCCGGACGTCATTTCTCCGCCAGTGCGGCGGCTTCGCTGTCGGGTTGAGCGCTTCGACGGGCGCCTCGGGTGCCAGGCCTGTTGTCAGCGCGTACGGCCGGACCAGGCTCGGTTCGTCCGCCGGTTCCGGTTCGGTGAACAAATCGTCGAGCGGTTCGCCTCTGACTTCCGAACGCCGGTGCGCGTTGGTGTGCCTGTGCCGGACATGTGGCGAAGGATGCGACATGCGGTTCTGCAAGAACCACAAGGCTTGATCGGCGTGCACCGATGCGCGCAGCTCGTTGGAGACGACCTTGAGTATGGTGCGGTCGGTGTCGATGACGAATGTCGTCCGTCTGACCGGCAGCAGCCGGGCTAGCAGGCCACGGCGCCGAGTATGCCGGCGATGCCGCGCCGCCTCGCGCGCCACGATGGATCGACGCAGCTTGGCGAGCCTGCCTCGGCGCACGCCGAACAGCTCGGACACCACACCGTCCGCGTCGGAGAGCAGCGGATAGTCGAACTTGCGCTGTTGAGCGAAGTGGGCCTGTTTGTCGACGGTGTCGGTACTGATGCCGAGCCGGTGGGCGCCAACCGTGGCGAATTCGTTGCTCAGATCCCGAAAATGACAGGCCTGGGCTGTACAGATCGGTGAGGACGCCAATGGGAAGAAGAACAGCACAACCGGCCCTTCGGAAAGGAACTCAGACAGTGTCCGAGGACGACCGGTGTGGTCATACAGAGTGAAGTCAGGCGCCTTGTCGCCCGCGATCATCGGCACAGAGTAACTCTGGAAACCCCTGCTCGACGCCCGACTGGAGATAATTCGGTCATGGCGGAGCTCGATCGCTTTCGATGAAATGCCTACTTGCTTGACGCTGTGCAAAGGGAAATTCTTTGGAGATGGCGACTTCAAGGCGAAACAGGGTTCGGCGGTGTGCACCAATGCTGGTGGCTGCGGGGTTGGCGTTGTCCGCTTTCGCACCGGCCGGCGGCCTCGAACCCCGGGCGCAGGCGGCTCCGGCCCCTGCTCCCAACTACCGGTGGTGTCCGGGTGATTCATGGGACCCCGGCTGGGGCACCGTCTCGGACTGGGACTGGAACCAGTGCCACGAGTGGCAACGTGCCGGCGGCCCCTTTGGCCCGTCGGGCTGGGGACCGTGGGGTCCGCCGCCACCGTGGGCGCCGCCGCAGCCGCCTCCACCGTCGTGGGCGCCAGGGGCTCAGTTGATGTGGAACCCGACTGCCAACGGCTGGGGTTTCTGGAACAACAAGATTTGGACCCCCGTTTAGCCGCGTGCTGGGAGTGCTGGAACCACAGGAGTCTCATCAGCCACGTCAGTCTCGACAAGGTGCTGGCCAGTCATTCTGGAATCCGCCATCATCCGCGATATCACTTTGAGCGGCACCACCCCGGCCGTTGTGATACTCGAGTGGCCGATGTGCAATTACGCTGTTTGCTGATACAAATGGATGATGCGGATCTCACCACCGTTGATGCAGCTCAGTCGAGGTTGAAGCACTATCTAATCCGGTTTGCTGTGGCCATAGATTCACTTCTGTTTCAATAGTTACATTGATTTGCGACGAGTTTGCTGTATACGACCCACGCCATTATCGAATTCAAACGTGATTACTGCCACAAACTTTGGTTGTCTATCCATATTATTGGTAGCGTCCCTGCCCATGATTGCTGTTGCTACGCTGTTGGCGCTTGTCAATCAAGTGTCCGGCACTCCGTATATTCCGGGTGGTGATTCTCCCGCCGGGACCGACTGTTCAGGGCTGGCTTCGTGGATATCGAATGCGGCGACGAATAGGCCGGTTTTCGGAAACAGGTTCAACACCGGAAACGAAGAATCGGCTTTGTTGTCGCGCGGCTTCCAATATGGAACCGCTCCCAACGCATTGGTGATCGGCTGGAACAGTGGCCACACCGCGGTGACCCTGCCCGACGGGACGCCCGTATCAAGCGGTGAACGCGGTGGTGTCCGCATCGGTGGTGCCGGTGCCTACCAGCGTGGATTCACTCACCATATGTTCTTGCCGATGGACGAGATCGAAGGTCTGCCCTCGGTCGACGAGCCGCCGGCGCCCGTTCTGGTCGGTGTGACGCTGCCGGCGCCCGCGCCCGAAGACGCCCCCGCACCCGACGCGCCGCCCGCGCCGCCAGAGTCGCCCAGCGTGGTGGATGCGGCAATGCCGTCGCCGGTGGGTGATCCGGACATCGCGAATACGTAAACAAACCGGCTGACGGATGTGGTGATCAGGATCACATTCTTCGCCCATTGTTGCCGAATTAGGCCGGAGCCGCCGCTTGTGGGCAATATCACTTTATTCCCACAAGTGGCGGCTTAACCGGTTTTTAGGCCGCGTAGTTTTGGTCTGCCAATAATCGTCCGCCGAGCTGTGTCCGAAACTGCGCGATTTGCTGGCAGGCATAGTCCGTTGGCGCGAGTCGGGCGGCACCCAGACGAGCCTGCGCTGATGGCGCCCATTCTGCGGTCAGGGCCTGGGCCACAGCCGCCAGCGCGCCATGGCCGCAGTCTCGGCGACAGTCCACGCGCGTGGACGTCGCCTCAACCACGTAATCTGAGCGGCCATGATCTTTATCGTCGTCAAGTTCGAAACCAAACCCGAATGGTCCGAGCGCTGGCCGGAGCTGGTCGCATCGTTCACCGCGGCGACCCGCGCCGAAGAGGGCAATTTGTGGTTCGAATGGTCCCGCAGCCTGGACAACCCGGCTGAGTATGTGCTGGTCGAAGCCTTTCGCGACGGTGACGCGGGCGGCGTGCACGTCAACAGCGATCACTTCAAACAGGCGATGCAGGAGCTGCCGAAGGCGCTTAAGTCCACGCCGAAGATCATCAGTCAGACGGTCGATGCGACGGGTTGGTCGGAGATGGGGGAGATGACGGTCCGCTAGCCCGAGCCGACGGCGACGGCGATTTCGCCGCCCAGCTGATACCCCGGCGCCAGCGGCAGCGTGTCCCCGCTCCAGAACTTGCCCGGGTCGAACCAGTTCGCGTCCTTGTCGGTGACGAGCAATCCCATCTCTTCGTAGGTGATGGCGACGGTCTCGGCGCAGTAGGCCGTCTCCAGACTCATCTTGCGCTCTTGCCTGCGTCGCTTTGTCTGCTCGCGAACCTTCTTGTCCACCACCGGAATTCCTCGCACCCAGTCATTGATTGTCGGCAGCCGCCCGCGAAACCATCGCCCGGTGAGCCGGGCGGCGGTGGGGAACGGCGTTCCGTCCATCCTCGCGATCACCCGTAGCAGTTCGTTTTCCTGTTCGCGGCTGGCATACGGCGTCAACTGACGCAGCCAGCAGCGCTGGTGGTAGCGGTCGGTCCATTGCAACACGGCTTGCCGAAGATCGTTGAGCTGAACGCCACGGTGATGGGTGCCGGTCCACAGGTCGACGAGCTTGTCGCCAAGCTCGGCATGCCAGATAAGCGGTGGCAAATCGTCGATGGCGACGGTCATTCCGACGTGGTTCACCGGGGCGTTTGTCAACGTCTGGATGGCGCGGTCGGGTCGAGAGCCGCCGCGGAACAGCCACAAGTCGCCGGTCCGGGTCTCTTCGAGCGCCTGGTCGAGAGTCAGCATGTGGGTTAAGCCCGTTCGTCGCTTAGGTTTTCGTCATTATGTACGGGAAAGGACTGGGCGTGCGACATTGCGGTCAGCGGGCTGCAGAATAGCCTGTCAACCATGCGCAACATGTGGAAGTGGATCGGACTCGCCGGTGTTGCCGGCGTCGTCGCCGGTGGTGTGCTGGTCGCGCGCGATCAGCGGAAGCGGCGCGCCTACACGCCAGACGAGGTTCGGGCCAGGCTGCACCAGAGATTGTCCGAGTCCGAACATGAGAGCTCCCCAACCCAATAGCGTTCGGTCAGTCCGACTCCGACGCGCCGTCCGTGTCGACGGCGAACAAGCGGTAGCTGCCGGAGAACCCTTTCAATTCGACCTCGCGGCCGTCGTCGAAACGAATGTCTTCACACTTGTCCAGGGCGTCCCGCACCGGTTGGCTCACCAGGATCTCTCCCCCTTCGGCCTGCGCCGCCACCCGCGCCGCCATCGCGACGTTGCGGCCGAAAAGATCGTCGCCGCGGCGCACCGAGCGACCCATGTGGACACCGATCCGTACCCGAATATCCGGAAGATCCTTGTGGCGCTTGCGCTTTCCATTGTTCTGCAACGCCTGCTGGAGGTCGATGCCGCAACGCACGGCGTCGTCGGCGCGGGCAAAGGCGACCATGAACCCGTCGCCCTGGCTTTTCACCACATGTCCACCCCGGTCCTGCACCAGTTCGTCGACAAGCTTGGCGTGCGCCGCGATCAGCTTGACAAACGCCCGGTCGCCGATCCGTTCGTTCAGGGCGGTGGACTCCTCGATGTCGGAGAACAAAATCACCACCCGGCCGTCGGGCGTGATCCGGGCCAGGTCGGGCCGTTCGACCTCGGCCCAGTCGGCGAGATCTTCGATCGAGCTGCGCACAACTGCTCCAAAGCCCTCGGTGCGCATCAGGTTGGCGGTTTGCCATACGGTTTTCACCGCTTCGCGCCCACCGGACAGCAGCCGGTTGCGAGCGTCGGCCCGTTGCCGCAATTCCTCGAGCTCTTGACGACTGCGGCTGAGCAGTCGCCACAACACGACCAGCCCACCGGCCTCGATCGCGGCAACCGCAGCCAAGACGTAGACCACGATCTGCAGCGCGCCACTCACGGCGAACCATCCTTCCAGGGCCGATCTGATGGGCGTTTCGGGGCTATAACCTTCGGCTATACGGACTGACACTGGGGAGGTGCGGTAGTGGCCGACGGCGATAGCGATTCCTCGAATCTGCTGGTGATTTTCGGCATCACCGGCGATCTGGCGCGCAAGATGACCTTCCGGGCCCTGTACCGGCTCGAAGTCCGTAAGCTGCTGGATTGCCCGATCCTGGGTGTGGCCAGCGACGAGATGAAAGTCGACGAGTTGATCGACCGGGCTCGTAAGTCCATCGCCGATGCCGGCGAAAAAATCGACGACGCGGTATTCGACCGGTTGGCGAGCCGGCTGGACTATGCGCAGGGCGACGTCACCGACAGCCAGTTCTACGACTCGCTGTCCGAGCTCATCGGTTCGGATTACCGTCCGCTGTACTACCTGGAAATGCCGCCGGCATTGTTCGCGCCGATTGTCGAGAACCTGGGCCGTGTCGGACTGCTGGAGCGCGCACGCGTCGCCGTGGAAAAGCCGTTCGGCCACGACCTGCAGTCCGCACGCGAACTCAACGATCGGCTGCACGCGGTGCTCGACGAAGACCAAATCCTGCGAGTGGATCACTTCCTGGGCAAGCAACCCGTCGTCGAGCTGGAATGTCTGCGGTTCGGCAATACCGCGCTGGCCGAGCTGTGGGATCGCCGCAGCGTCTCCGAAATTCAGATCACCATGGCCGAGGACTTCGGCGTCGAAGATCGCGGCAAGTTCTACGACGCGGTGGGCGCGTTGCGGGATGTGGTGCAAAACCATTTGCTGCAGGTGCTTGCGCTGGTCACGATGGAGCCGCCGGTCGGACCCAGCGCCGACGATCTGAACGACAAAAAGGACGAAGTCTTCCGCGCCATGCCGGCCTTACAACCTGAACGTTGCGTGCGTGGCCAGTATCGCGGCTACACGGACATCGATGGGGTGGCGAAGGATTCGCAGACCGAGACTTTTGTGGCTCTGCGGACCGAGATCGACAACTGGCGATGGGCCGGTGTGCCCATCTTTCTGCGCGCCGGAAAAGGCCTGCCGCACAAGGTCACCGAGGTACGGCTGTTCCTGCGGCGGGTTCCGGCAATGGCCTTTCTGCCGGACTGCCGGCCGGCCGAGCCCAATCAGATCGTGCTGCGCATCGACCCCGACCCGGGGATGCGCCTGCGAATCGCCGCCCAAGTGGGCGACGACTGGCATCCCGTGCATCTCGATTCGTTGTTCTCCGAGGATCTCGGCGAGCCGGAGCGTCCCTACGAGTTGCTGCTGCACGCCGCCATGACCGGCAATCACCAGCTGTTCGCCCGGGAAGACAGCATCGAACAGACCTGGCGGATCGTGCAGCCGCTGCTGGACGAACCCAGCGAAATCCATCAGTATGACCGCGGGACCTGGGGTCCAAAGGCCGCGTCGTCGCTGCTGCGTGGTCACCACGGTTGGAAGGAGCCGTGGCTGCCCCGCCAAGCCGGAACCGGGAAGTAAGGAGACGAAAGCATATGCAGCTAGGGATGATTGGCCTGGGCCGGATGGGTGCGAACATCGTCCGTCGCTTGGTCAAGGACGGACACGAGTGCGTGGTGTACGACCACGACGCCGAGGCGGTCAAGGCGATGGCGGGGGAGGACCATACCACCGGCGTCTCCTCACTAGAGGAGCTGCGCGACAAACTCGACACTCCCCGCGTGGTATGGGTGATGGTGCCGGCGGGCGACATCACCACCGGGGTGATCAACGACCTGGCCGACACACTCGAGTCCGGGGACATCGTCATCGACGGCGGCAACACCTATTACCGTGACGATTTCCGTCATGCAAAGACGTTAGCCGACAAGGATATTCACCTACTGGACTGCGGTACCAGCGGTGGTGTGTGGGGCCGTGAGCGCGGCTACTGCCTGATGGTCGGCGGCGACGACTACTCCTTCAGGCATGCCGAGCCACTGTTCGCCAGCATCGCACCGGGGGTGGACGCCGCGCCACGCACCGCGGGACGTGACGGCGAAATCGACCAAGCCGAAAAGGGTTACCTGCATTGCGGCAAAACCGGTGCCGGACACTTCGTCAAGATGGTGCACAACGGCATCGAGTACGGAATGATGGCCTCGCTCGCCGAAGGTCTGAACATCTTGCGCAACGCCGACATCGGAACTCGCATCGAAAAAGGTGACGCCGAAACGGCCCCGTTACCCAATCCCGAGTGTTATCAATACAATTTCGACCTTCCCGAAATCGCGGAGGTGTGGCGGCGGGGCAGCGTCATCGGCTCGTGGCTGCTGGATTTGACCGCGAGCGCGCTGCACGAATCGCCTGAGCTGAAGGAATTCTCCGGCCGGGTCTCCGATTCCGGGGAGGGCCGCTGGACCGCAATCGCGGCGATTGACGAGGGAGTTCCCGCACCGGTGCTGACGACCGCGCTGCAGTCCCGGTTCGCTTCCCGCAGCCTCGACGACTTCGCCAACCAAGCGCTGTCAGCGATGCGCAAGCAGTTCGGCGGACACGCGGAGAAGCCGGCGAACTAACTGGCCCGCGCGTTTCAGGCGTGCGTGTGCCGCCTGACGAAGTCCACCACGACGTCGCTGAACGCGTCGTTGTCGTCGCCGGCGGCGGTGTGTCCGGCGTTGGACAGTTCGACGAACTCGGCGCGTGGCACTGTGTCCAGGAAATGCTGAACGCCCTCGGGGCTGACCACGTCGGAGAGCTTGCCGCGGATCAACAGGATCGGGATCTTCAAGTTGAGCGCGGCTTCTTCGAAAGCCTCGGTCCGCAACTCGGGGTCGTCGCCCGGGGCGGTCATGAACGCCGGATCCCAGTGCCAATACCACCGTCCGTCGCGCAGCCTCAAGTTCTTCTTCAGCCCCTCGGGACTGCGCGGCTTCTCGCGGTACGGCAGATAGGCGGCGACGGCATCCGCGGCTTCCTCGAGCGTGGCGAAGCCGTCGATGTTGGTGAGCATGAAATCCCGGATCCGGGCGCTGCCGGTCTTCTCGTAGCGCGGCACCACGTCGACCAGCACCAGTCCGGTCACCCGCTCGGGGCCGGCGCTGTCGGCGACCAGGATGCCGGTGAGCCCGCCCATGCTGGCCCCGATCACCACCACCTGGCGGCCGATCGCATCCAGCACATGCAAGACGTCGGTCCGCAGCGTCTCCACCGCGTAGTCGGCGTCGGGCGCGCGGTCGCTGTCGCCGTGCCCGCGGCTATCGAGCGCAACCACGTGGTAGCCCTCGTCGGCCAGGATCTGGCCGGTGCTCTTCCAGGAGAACCGGTTCTGTCCGCCACCGTGCAACATCAGGATCGTCGGCCGGTCGGCGGCTGCGGCGTCGCGGTTCCATTCGTCGCCGACCAGAGTGATCCCATCGACCCCGGAAAACTCGACCGTCTGGGGGCTGCTGCTCACCACGCTCATGGTTTGACGTTACATAGGCCGTTTAACCATCGGCTCCGTGGGGTGGCGGCGCGGGCACTTCGGGAAAGAGTTCGGCGAAGCTGCCGACCAGGATGCGGTCCCTGGTGGCGGGGTCGACGTCGTCGAACAGTTGGTGCAGCGTGGTTTGGGTGTGGCCGAAGGTGCCCTCGAGGTGTGGGTAGTCGCTGCCCCACAAGACGTTGTTGAAGCCCATCGCCGTCATCGCGGCGATCGCCGAAGAGTCGTGCTGAAACGACGCGTACACCTGCGAGTTGACGATCTCGCGCGGGCTGCGCTTGAGCTTCGGGCGCACCGCCATCGAGTGCTGGCGATAGCCCTCTTCCATCCGGTCGACGATGAACGGGACCCAGGTGGCGCCGCCCTCGGCGACCAGCACTTTGAGGTTGGGGTGCCGGTCCAATGCGCCCGACGCGACGAGCTTCACCACCGCCCGCTGGCCGCCGAACGACGTCTCGGTGTAGTTGAGCACCGCTCCGCCGGGCCCGTGGTAAGTGGTGCCGATCGAGCCGCCGGCGGCGAAATCGATTGGCTCGGTTCCGATATGGAAGGCGATCACCATGCCGATGTCCTCGGCGACGGCCCAGAACGGTTCCCATTCGTCGTAGTGGTAGTCGCGCTGCGCGGGATGCGGCGCGACGGGCAGAAACACGGCCTTGAATCCCATTGCGCCGCAACGTTTCAGCTCGCTGACGGCGTCGCTGATGTCCAGGGTGGACACCTGCGCCGTCGGGATCAGGCGCGGCGAGTAGTCCATGATGGTGTCTTTGCACCAGTCGTTGGAGGCCCGCATCGCCTCACGTAACAGCTCCGGAGTTCGAAATGCGCTGCACCACATGCCCAGCGACGGGAACACCACTTCGGCCCAAATGCCTTCACCGTTCAGGTCGGCCAGCCGTCGGGCGACGTCGCGGCAGCCCGCCGCGGCCACGGTGGCCTCGATGAACTCCTGCTGGGCCATGCTCGGCAGGCGACGGCGGAACACTTGGCCGTCGACATAGATGGACTCCCATCCGCCGTCGGGATCCTTCTCGCTGCGCGGCGCCAGCTCGGCCAGCCGCTTGGGCAGCCGCGACCGCCACAGGTCGGGTGGCTCGATGACGTGAGAGTCACCGGAATTGGCCCACAGCTTGACGGGCTCCCGCGCAACAGCGGTCATTCAGACATATTAGAATTGCGTTCTAAAACTGTCAACGACCGTCCGCGGTGAGTTCTGGGCACCGCGTCGGTCTATCTGTGGGACAAGACCTGACGACAAGGAGGCGCTCATGCCCGCGATAACCCCCTCGCTGTGGTTCGACGGTGACCTGGAGGAGGCGGCCGAGTTTTACACCTCGGTGTTCCCCAACTCGCGGATCGAGGGATTCAACCGAACCACGGAGGCGGGGCCAGGCGAGCCGGGCACCGTGTTGAGCGGAAGCTTCGTGCTGGACGGCACGCGATTCATCGGCATCAACGGCGGCCCGGCGTTCCAATTCACCGAGGCGGTGTCGTTCACGGTGCACTGCAAAGACCAGGACGAGGTCGACTACTACTGGGACCGGCTCACCGACGGCGGTGAGGAATCCCAGTGCGGCTGGTGCAAGGATCGCTACGGGCTGAGTTGGCAGATCGTGCCGGATCGGCTCTACGAGTTGATCAGCGATCCGGACCGCGACCGCGCCGCGGCGGCCACCCAAGCGATGTACGGCATGCGCAAGATCGTCATCGCCGACTTGGAAAACGCCGCATCGATCAGCTGAGGCTGCGGATGAGGAAGACCGCACCTGGCAGCCGGTAGCCCAGTCCGTAGAAGAAACCCGCGGCTGTGAGCCAGGAGTCGGCAATGATTCCGGCCGCCCCGAGCTGACGTGCGCGGTCAACGAGGGCGTCGTGCAGCAATTTCCCGGCGCCCGCGTGCTGATGCTCGGCCACCACGGCGATATGGCTCAAAAAGATGTGAAATCCGTTGAAGAAAGACAGCGCGGCGCCGACGCAGTCCTCGTTGTCGAGGATGACCAGACAAGTTTCGGGCGAGCGATCAAGGCATCGGCTGATCTTGGATTCCAATCCGTCCGGCTTGCAGAGATCGACGGCGACCAACAGCGTAGCAATGTGCTCGATGTCTGCAGAAACCGCTTGGCGGACGCGAAATTCGGCCATTATCGCGCCAGTCTAGGCGTGTCCTGCACGAGTCACCCGATAAGCCGGTCGATCCATTCGATCGTCGCCTCGATGATCGCCGGCACGTCGCCAGGATCTTCGCAGCCGGCGACCATCAGCGACGACTCGGCCATGGTCGCGATCAGCACCCGGCTGAGCAGTTGCCCGCGAACCGACTTGTCGAGCTCCAGGACCGTCATCCAGCTGCGGAATGCGGCTTGCATGCGGTCACGACGGGCGGTTTCGAATCCGGCCGGTGTGTCGCCGGACGACAACACCCGGGCGCGGCGCCTGTTCTCCCACATCGCTTCGAGGTAGGCCCGCACGTGTAGTTCGAAGGTGCGGCGCGGATTGGACGGGCCGGCTTGCTGCATCGCCGCATCGATTTGACGGTCAATGGCGTCGGCCATTTGCTCGAAGATGGCCAAAAAGAGTTCGCTCTTGCCGCCGAAGTGGTGATAGATGCTGCCGATGCTGGCGCCGGAGGCGGCCACCACATCGGCCATCGTCGCGGCGGTGAATCCTCGGGTGGCGAAAACCTCGGTAGCGGCGTCGAGGATCCGCCGCTGCGTGGCGTCCGTCTTGGCCCAGCGGCGAGCCTGCGCCGAGGTCGTCATAGCTAAGACGGTAATGGGTGCGCTGCCCCCGGTAACCTGTCAGTCATGCGCGCAGACGCTTGCCGAACAGGTAGCACCCCATGACTGAGCCGCGCTGGATCGACGTACCGGGCCCGAGCGGGGACCTGAAGGCGCTCACCTGGGGGCCGCCCGAGGGTCCAATTGCGTTGTGCCTGCACGGTTTTCCCGACACCGCCTACGGGTGGCGCAAAATCGCTCCGCGGCTGGTCGAGTCGGGCTGGCGCGTCGTGGCGCCGTTCATGCGCGGCTATGCGCCGTCGTCGATTCCGGCCGACGGTTCCTTTCACGTCGGCGCGCTGATGGACGATGCCCTGCGCGTGCGCTCGGCGGCCGGCGGTACCGAGCACGACGTGGTGATCGGTCACGACTGGGGCGCCATCGCCGCCACCGGCCTGGCCGCCATGCCGGACACCCCGTTCGTCAGAGCTGTGATCATGTCGGTGCCGCCCGCGGTAGCCCTTCGGGCGCCGGCTAGGCCCGCCGAACGCGGCCGGCTCGCCCTCCAAGTGGCACGCCAACTACTACGCTTCTGGTACATCTTCTACTTCCAATTACCTTGGCTGCCTGAGCGTTCCGCGTCCTGGATACTTCCGCTGCTGTGGCGGCGGTGGTCGCCGGGCTATCGGGGCGCCCATGAGGATCTGCGTCATGTCGACGCCGCGATCGGGACGCCGGAGAGCTGGCGGTCAGCGCTGGGACCCTACCGGGCCGTCATTCGCCATCCCCGTCCGCCGTCCCGGTACGCGGAGTTGAACCGGCTGTGGACCCAACCACCCATCCTGCCCAGTCTCTACCTGCATGGTCGCGACGACGGTTGCATGGCACCAGCTTTCGCATACTGGACCGAACGGGTGCTGCCGCCCGGCAGCGAAATGGCGATCGTCGAGCACGCCGGGCATTTCCTGCAACTCGAACAGCCGGAGAAAGTTGCCAAGTTGATTCTGGCGTTCGTCGGCTCGCCCGGCTGAGGTCATGGCCGCATACCGGATGGCGGCCGTCGACGCGCAGTTCTATTGGATGTCGGCCAAGATCCCCAACGACCAGTTCCTGCTATATGCGTTCGCCGGTGTGCCCGCCGATCTGGACGGCGCCCTCGACGCGGTCCGCGCACGGGCTCGCACTTGCCCTGACTTGAGCATGCGACTCGAGGAGGGATGTGCTCTCACCTATCCGCAGTGGGTACCGGCGGCCGTGGATTCCGCACAGACCGTGCACCACCAACTCGCCGACGACGGCTGGCACGGTTGTCTGGCCGCGGTGGTCGGCCTCGCCGACCGCCAGCTCGACGTTCGTCGAATGCCCTGGCAGGTACACGTTTTCACGCCGGTGCTGGGCATACCGGGCGTCACCGGTCCGGGAACCGTTGCGGTCGTGCAAGTTCCGCATGCGCTGGCCGATGGCACCCGTGCTTCGGCCATGGCCGCGTGGCTGTTCGGTCGCGCGCATCCGGTGCCCGACGTGCTACGGCTTCCCGCTGGATTCTTGCCGTGCCGGGCGGTGCAGGCGGCGCGCACCCACCGACAGTTGGTTCGCGATCTGGAGTCGGGCGTGTTGGCGCCGGGGCCTGGTTCGCGGCCGCCGCTGGCCACCAATGCTCGCCCCGACGGCGCCCGTTCGGTGCGCACGCTGGTCCGGCACCGCTCGCAATTGCCCGGCCCGACGGTGACCGTCGGGGTGCTGGCCGCGGTGTCCGAAGCGCTGTCCGATCTGCTCGGTGAACCGGGAAATTCGCTGGGCGCCGAGGTACCGATGGCGAAACCCGGTGTGCGCCATGCGCATAACCACTTCGGGAATGTGGCGGTCGGCCTCTATCCGGAACTCGCGCGCGATGCCCGTGCCGAGCGCATCGCGACCGACTTGGCCAACGGCCGCCGGCGGTTCGAGCATCCCGCTGCCCGCAGCGCCGAGCGGGCCTTTTCGGCCGTCCCCGCCCCGTTGCTGCGTTGGGGAGTAGCCCAGTTCGACCCCGGGCTCCGGCCGGCGCAGGTGGCCGGCAACACGGTGGTGTCCAGCGTCCACCGCGGAGCGGCCGACCTGAGCTTCGGGGGCATACCGGTGGCCCTGACGGCGGGATATCCGGCGCTGTCACCGGCGATGGGCCTGACCCACGGGGTGCACGGCATCGGGGACACCGTCGCGGTCAGCGTCCATTCCGCGGAGTCGGCCGTCCCGGACGTTGACGCCTACCTCCGGCTGCTGGATTCGGCGCTCACCGTCCGACGGTGATGCTCTACGTTTGCACGTATGACTGCCTACGATGTTGGGTTACTGATCCTGCGGCTGATGCTCGGCCTGACACTCGCCGCGCACGGCCTGAACAAGTTCTTCGGCGGCGGCCGGATACCTGGCACCGCACGTTGGTTCGAAAGCATTGGCATGAAGCCCGGCAAGTTCCACGCCGTGGTTGCCGCCAGCACGGAAACGGCGGCCGGACTGGGACTGGCGGCCGGGCTGCTCACCCCGATCCCGGCGGCGGGTTTCGTCTCGCTCATGCTGGTCGCGGCCTGGACCGTGCACCGACCCAACGGCTTCTTCATCGTCAAGGAGGGCTGGGAGTACAACCTGGTGCTGGCGGTCAGCGCGGTCGTCGTCGCCACGCTGGGGCCGGGGAAGCTCAGCCTGGACTACCTGATCTTCGGCGACAACCTCTGGCTCACCGGCTGGAAGGGTCTGGCGGTCGCGGTGGGGCTGGGTCTGGCCGGGGCCATCGGTCAGCTGGCGATTTTCTACCGCCCGCCGGTCAAGCAGGCCGAATAACAGCGGCGCTACGTGGAGGCACCTACCCGATTGAGCGGGTCCTGCGCTTGTCGAAGAAATCCGTCCAGGACACGATCTCAGGGTGCTGCTTGAGCAGAGCCCTGCGCTGGCGCTCGGTCATGCCGCCCCAGACGCCGAACTCGACCTTGTTGTCGAGCGCCTCCGCCCCGCATTCCTGCATCACCGGGCAATGACGGCAGATCACCGCAGCCTTGCGCTGTGCGGCTCCTCGCACGAAGAGCGCGTCGGGATCTGTTTCCTTACACAGCGCTTTCGAGACCCACGCGCGAGCATCTGCGGCCGCTTCGCGGGCAGTGCTGTTCACGGGCACCAGACTCAATCGGCGCGTGGCCGGCCCCATGTCTGACAAGGGCTATCCCGTTCTCCCGATCCCTCGGCCCACAAATTATGCGATTCGGCATCGTTTGCGCAAATTTCTGGTACGCATGTGCCCTTTCCTGGCAGCTTGGCGGCCCGCTCGACCAGCCACCGTTTTGGTGCGCCGCGTTGGTGGGTAGCCAACCTCGAGCCAATCAAAGGAGTAGCGATGATTGACCATGCCGCAGGACCGTCCACGGTGACGCGCCCGGCCGGCTCGGACCCGCAGCAACCCGAACGCGGAACGCCGGCGGAAACGCCCGAACGGTTGACGCCCGCCGAATCACCCGAGCGGCTGACGCCCGCAGAGCCCCCCGAGCGGCTGACGCCCGCAGAGCCGCCCCAGCGTCAAAACCCAGCCGAAGGACGAGGAGCCTAGAGATGCGCGCTGAAGAAGGCGACGAAACGGTCAACGATTACGCAGCGGAGGGTAAGCAAACATTCGACAGGATCAGGGAATCCCAACGAGCGCGCAGTCCCGTCGGACGAGCTATTCGCCGAATCACCAAGCTCTTTCGAAGCGAGAACAATTCGCCTAACCGCTAGCCCGGCGCGTGCGGGTGGACCATGTTGACGCATAAGGTCCGGAGCCGGCGCAGCGCCGACGACTTCCCGCGTAGCGAGCACCTGGCCGCCAAAATCGCGGAGGTCGCCGCCGATCCGGTGGCCGTCGAGCCCGAGACCGCCGAAATGGTACTGAATCGGATCATCGACAACGCCGCCGTCAGCGCCGCATCGGTGCTGCGCCGACCGGTCACGGTGGCCCGGCAGCAAGCGCTTGCGCATCGTGCGCGACCCGGGGCCGGCGTTTTCGGCGTCGACGGCAGTTACTCGGCGGAGTGGGCGGCCTGGGCCAACGGCGTCGCGGTCCGCGAACTCGATTTCCACGACACGTTTTTGGCTGCCGACTACTCGCACCCGGGAGACAACATCCCGCCGCTCATCGCGGTCGCGCAGCAACTCGGTGTCGCCGGCGCCGACCTGATCCGCGCCGTGGCAACCGCGTACGAAATCCAGATCGACTTGGTCCGCGGAATCTGCTTGCACGAGTACAAGATTGACCACGTCGCACATCTTGGCCCGTCGGTCGCCGCCGGCCTCGGGACGATGTTGCGGCTGGACACCGAGACCATCTATCATGCCGTCGGACAGGCGCTGCACCTGACCACCAGCACCCGCCAATCACGCAAAGGCGCCATCTCCAGCTGGAAGGCGTTCGCGCCGGCGCATGCCGGCAAGATCGCCATCGAGGCGGTCGATCGCGCGATGCGCGGGGAGGCAGCGCCCGCGCCGATCTGGGAAGGCGAAGACGGCGTGATCGCCTGGCTGCTCGGCGGCCCCGAGCGCGAATACCGGGTGCCGCTGCCCGCGCCGGGCGAGCCCAAGCGGGCAATCCTGGACAGCTATACCAAAGAGCATGCCGCGGAGTACCAGAGTCAGGCACCGATCGACCTGGCCCGTCGCCTGCGTCAACGCATCGGCGATCTCGATCAGATCGCCGGCATCGTGCTGCATACCAGTCATCACACCCACGTGGTGATCGGGACCGGTTCCGGCGACCCGCAGAAGTTCGACCCGGACGCCTCACGCGAAACGCTCGATCATTCGCTGCCCTATATCTTCGCCGTCGCGCTGCAGGACGGCACGTGGCACCATGACCGCTCGTACGCCCCCGAGTGGGCGCATCGCCCCGACACGGTCGAGCTGTGGCGCAAGATCTCCACCGTCGAGGACCCGATGTGGACCCGGCGCTATCACTCCACCGATTCGGCCGAGAAGGCTTTCGGCGCGCGTGCGGAGGTGACGCTGAAAAGCGGCGAGGTGATCAGCGATGAACTGGCGGTGGCCGACGCCCACCCCCTGGGCACGCGGCCATTCGGGCGCGAACAATACCGGGCGAAGTTCGCCGAGCTTGCCGACGGCGTGGTGAAACCGGTTGAGCAACAAAGGTTTTTGTCAACGGTCGACGGGTTGGCCGAGTTGCCCGCCGGGGCGCTGAGCGCGCTGAATGTGTTGGTCGATCCGCAGGTGCTGGACCAGGCGCCGGTGATTCCGTCGGGAATCTTCGGCTGACGGCTCTTGAGCGGCCGTCAGGCCGGTCCGCCGTACTGCCACACCAAATTGTGAGCGCCGGTCATCGTCGGGTTGCACCACATCATCCGGCCGTTGGCGTCGCGGGTTGTCGCGTGCAGGGCCGTACACGCATCTCCGGGTCCAGGGGTGTCGGCGCGCGCGACGGGACCCGTCGTCAGAACGACGGGGGAGATGGCGGTTATCGCCGCCAACGCGGCGAAGCGCCGCTTGCTGGTCTTGCTGGTCAGAACCATCTCCTAAGCATCCACCACGCGGTGCTTCAGGCCAAGTGCCAGGTTTGCGGCAGCGCGTTACCGTCTCTCTGCGACGGCAACCGATGCGCACGGTTAGAACGCGTTCTAATCTGTCGGCCATGGGATTTCTGACGCCCGACCTGCCGCAGGTCGACATTGCCGAATGGAGCAAAGGCACCCGCAGCGAAAAGATCCGCCCGATGGCGCGCCACTGGGCCGAGGTGGGCTTCGGGACGCCGGTCGCGCTGCACCTGTTCTACGTGGTGAAAATCCTGCTCTACGTCTTGGTCGGTTGGCTGATTGTCTTGAGTACCAAGGGCATCGACGGATTCACCGACGTCAAGTCGTGGTACGCGGAGCCGATCGTGTTCGAGAAGGTCGTGCTCTACACGATGCTGTTCGAGGTGATCGGACTCGGCTGCGGTTTCGGGCCGCTCAACAACCGGTTCTTCCCGCCGATGGGCTCCATTCTGTATTGGATGCGGTTCGGCACCATCCGGCTGCCACCGTGGCCCGATCGCGTTCCCCTGACCAAGGGCACGGTGCGCAAGCCGGTGGACGTCGCGTTGTACGGGCTGCTGGTGGTGTTGCTCCTGGGCGCCCTGTTTTCCGACGGCAGCGGCCCGGTTCGGGAGCTGGGCACGAAGGTCGGGCTGTTGCCGGTGTGGGAGGTCGTGTTGATCCTGCTGACGCTGGGCGTGCTCGGGCTGCGCGACAAGGTGATCTTTCTGGCCGCCCGCGGCGAGGTCTACGCGACGCTGGCGGTGACCTTCCTGTTCGGCGCTACCGACATGATCGTCGCGTCCAAGCTGGTGTTCCTGGTGATCTGGATGGGTGCGGCCACGTCGAAGCTCAACAAGCACTTCCCGTTCGTGATTTCCACGATGATGTCGAACAACCCGCTGTTCCGGCCGCGGTTCGTCAAGCGGATGTTCTTCGAGAAGTTTCCCGACGACCTACGGCCGGGCCTACTATCGCGGCTCTTCGCCCACGTCAGCACCTTTATCGAGATGTGCGTGCCGCTGGTGCTGTTCTTCGCGCACGGGGGTTGGCCGACGACGGTGGCCGCGATCGTGATGGTGTGCTTCCACCTGGGCATCCTGACGGCCATCCCCATGGGAGTTCCATTGGAATGGAACGTCTTCATGATCTTCGGGGTGCTGGCGTTGTTCGTCGGCCATGCCCGCCTAGGCCTGTCCGACGTGAGAAACGCGGTGCCGGTGGCGATCCTGATCGGCTTGATCGCGGGAATAGTGATCGCGGGCAACATGTTTCCGCGCAAGATCTCGTTCCTGCCCGGCATGCGCTATTACGCGGGCAATTGGGACACCACGCTGTGGTGCATCAAGCCCTCGGCGAGCGAGAAGATCGGCCGGGGGATCGTGGCCATCGCCAGCATGCCGCAGGCCCAGCTGGAGCGTTTCTACGGCAAGGACCGCGCCGAGATCCCGATGTATTTGGGATACGCGTTTCGGGCCATGAACACCCACGGTCGCGCCTTGTTCACGTTGGCGCACCGCGCCATGGCGGGACAGAACGAGGACGACTACGTCATCACCGACGGCGAACGGATTTGCAGCACCGCGATCGGGTGGAACTTCGGTGACGGCCACATGCACAACGAACAACTGATCACCGCGATGCAGCAGCGCTGTAACTTCGCCCCCGGCGAGGTACGGGTGGTCCTGCTCGACGCGCAGCCGATCCACAAGCAGACGCAGGCCTACCGGCTGGTCGATGCGGCCACCGGTGAGTTCGAGCGCGGGTTCGTGCGTGTCGCCGACATGGTGACGCGGCAGCCCTGGGACGACGAAGTGCCCGTCGAGGTGCTGTCGGAATAGGCGGACGAGCGTGCGCAAATGTACGCGTGCGACGCCGTTTCGGCGTACAACTGCGCACGCTCGCGACCGGTTAAGGTAGTCGGCATGATGGCTGGGACCTTCGGTTTGGTGTTACTCCTTCTAATAGGACTCGTCGCGGCGATCATTGTCGGCGTCGTGCTTGCCGTGCGCACTGCGTCGAAACCATCTGCGGCACAACAGTATTACCCCGTCGGGCCCGCATTGACTGCTCCGGCAGGTTGGTACCCGGCCCCTGACAATCCGAATATCATGCGTTACTTCGACGGCCGCCAATGGACGGCGTCAACTCAGCCGCGGTGACTGACGCTGCTCGCCAGCTAGCCCGACCGCACTTCCCGGGCCGCGGCGACCATGTTGCGCAGCGACGCGGTCACCTCGTCGACGTTGCGGGTCTTGAGCCCACAGTCAGGATTGACCCACAGTCGCTCGGCCGGCACGGCGCGCAATGCCGCGCGCAGCGACTCGGCGATCTCTTCGGTTCGCGGCACCCGCGGCGAGTGGATGTCGTAGACCCCCGGGCCCACACTGTTGGCGAACCCGGCAGCGTTCAGGTCGTCGAGCACCTCCATGTGCGAGCGTGCCGCCTCGATGGACGTCACATCGGCGTCCAGGTCCGCGATGGCCCCGATCACGTCACCGAATTCGGAGTAACACAGATGGGTGTGGATCTGCGTGGAGTCCGCCACGCCGGAGGTCGCCAACCGGAAAGCCGTTACCGCCCAACGCAAGTACTCGTCCTGATCGGCGCGACGCAGCGGTAGCAGCTCGCGCAGCGCCGGCTCGTCGACCTGGATGACCGCGATGCCGGCGGACTGCAGGTCCACGGTCTCGTCGCGAATGGCCAGCGCCACCTGGTTGGCGGTGTCGGCCAGCGGCTGGTCGTCCCGGACGAACGACCAAGCCAAGATGGTGACCGGACCGGTCAGCATGCCCTTCACCGGCTTGTCGGTCAGTGACTGCGCGTAGGTGATCCACTCGACCGTCATCGGGTGGGTACGGACCACGTCGCCGTAGAGGATCGGCGGTCGCACGCACCGGCTCCCGTACGATTGCACCCAGCCGTTCTGCGTGGCGAAAAAACCTTCCAGCTGCTCTGCGAAGTACTGCACCATGTCGTTGCGTTCCGGCTCACCATGCACCAGCACGTCGAGCCCGAGTTCTTCCTGCAACTTGATGACGTCGGCGATCTCCTTCTTCATCCGGCTGACGTACTCGGCCTCGTCGATCTCGCCGGCGCGAAAAGCCGCGCGGGCCTTGCGAATTGCCGATGTTTGCGGATAGGAGCCGATCGTGGTGGTCGGCAGCGGCGGCAAGTGCAAGCGAGCGTCCTGGCTGGCCCGGCGTTGTGCGGCGTCACCCCGGTGCGCACCGGATGCGACGATCGCGTCGATCCGGGCCCGTACCTGATCGTTGTGCAGGCGCGGGTCCCGTTTGCGGGAGGCGACGGCGGCGTTGGACGCGGCGATCTCGTCTGCGACCACTTCGCGACCCTCGTGCAGCGCGCGCGCCAGGACCATTACCTCGTGCACCTTTTCGGCGCCGAACGCCAGCCAGCTGCGCAACGCGTCGTCCAAACCGGTCTCCGGTTCCAGCGAGTAGGGCACGTGCAGGGTGGAGCACGACGTCGACACGGCAACCGCACCCGCAGACCCCAGTAGGGTCGTCAGTTTGCCCAACGCCGCCTCCAGGTCGGTGCGCCAGACGTTGCGCCCGTCGACGATGCCGGCCACCAGCGTCTTGCCGGCCAATTCGGGTACGGCGGCTATCGCGGTTTCGGCACCGGCGACCAGGTCTACGCCGATCGCCTCGACGGGCGTGCGCGCCAATGCCGCCAGGGCGGCTCCCGGGTCACCGAAGTAGGTGGCGACATGGATGGCGGGCCGGTTGCTCACCGCGCCGAGCGCGTTGTACGTCGCCTCGGCCAGCGCGGGCGCGTCGGGGGACATGTCGGTCACCAGCGCCGGCTCGTCGAACTGCACCCACTCAGCTCCGTTGTCGGCGAGCAGGGTGAGCAGTTCGGCGTAGATCGGGACCAGCTCCCGGAGCCGTTCGATGGGCGCGCCTCCGCCGCGGACGCCCTTGCTGAGCAACAGGAAGGTAAGCGGGCCGATGACCACGGGCCGAGCTGGATTCCCCTGCGACAGCGCTTCTTTGAGTTCTGACAGCACTTTGTCCGGGTGCAGCGCGAAGTGGGTGGCGGCCTCGATCTCGGGAACCAGGTAGTGGTAGTTGGTGTCGAACCACTTCGTCATCTCCAGCGGTGCGACGTCGTCATTGCCGCGGGCAGCCGCGAAGTAGCGGTCCAGCTCGTCGGGGATCTCGGTGACGCGGGCCGGCAGCGCGCCCAGCATCACGGCCGTGTCCAGCATCTGGTCGTAATAGGAGAAGGTGTTCACCGGTACCGAGTCCAGCCCGGCGGCCGCCAGGCCCGACCAGGTGTCGTGGCGCAACGTCGCGGCGACGGACTCCAGATCGGCGCGGCTGGTGCGTCCGGCCCAGTAGCCTTCGGTGGCGCGTTTGAGTTCCCGCTTGGGACCGATGCGTGGGGAGCCGGTAACGGTGGCGGTAAATGGTTGAGTGCTAACCAACTGAGTCATCCTTCGATCGACGGGTGGTCACCGCCCGCGGACGCGCAGCCGAGCCGAGTCGCGGTGCGCATCCTGCGGGTGCACTGTTCGCAACCGGTCAGGCCAAACGCCCATTCCACGAGGCGATGAGCCGCCGGACGCGGCGCGCCCGGCACAGCTGGCAGGTCTTCGGACTCGCAGGCGCGCACCCGGAGGTGCTCCTAGTGGCCGTCGCTTCCCAGCCCCATTTCTAGGGCCAGTGCCGATATGACGGCGGTCGTTCCTGCATACCGCTGCGGGACAGTCCCGGACTCTCACCGGGTTCCCTCTCGCTGCGCACGATTAACGTGCTTCGCTCGATGCCAATGCCACGGGGGGCGTCAGCAGACCAGCTGCGTCGTCAAGGCTACTCCGCGCCCAGCCGCGGCTAAATCCCGCCGAGTGTGACAGTGCCGTCACTTTCGATGCCGACCGTGACAGTAGCGTCACGTTCGGCGAAGGTCAGCCGGCCAGGGCTTCGGAGATGGGAACGTCCCCGTTGTTGAACTCGATGGTCCGGCGGATCGTCGAGTCGTCGGCCAGCGCGGCGGCGATGACGAGCGCGACGTCGGCACGCGACACCGAACCGCTTCCCCTACCGAGCGTGATCCGTCCCGTGGCGGGCTCCAGGGTGAGATGACCCGGACCCAGGATCGTCCAATCCAACCCGCTGGCGCGCAGATGCGCATCCGCGGCGGCCTTGGCCTCGGCATAAGGAAAGAACGAATTTTCCGGCGCCACACCGTGATCGGGCCCCGCTCCGAAATAGGACACCATCACGAACCGGTTGACCCCGGCCCGCTCGGCCGCGTCGATCACCCGGATCGCCGCGTCACGGTCGACGGCGTAGGTGCGGGCTGGGTTGCCGCCGCCCGCCCCGGCGGAGAAGACCACGGCATCGTGGCCGGCGACCAACCGGGCCAGCACGGCGGTGTCCAGTTGCTCGATGTCGGCGGTGACCGGTTTGGCGCCTGTTTCGGCGACGTCGTCGGCGTGGTCCGGATTGCGGAATACCGACGTCACGTCGTCGCCCCGCTCGGCCAGGATGCGAGCCAAATGCAGGGCGACCTTGCCGTGGCCGCCGATCACGACGATGCGCGCCACGGGGCAGCCTCCTACAGCTTCACCCGGCCCATGATCAGGTCGATGATCGGCTTGCCGGGCGGGTAGGCGCCGGTGAGCGAGGCCATTGTGTGCCCGTAGTCCACCAGCAGCGTGATCCCGTTGATGCCAAAGGCGGCGGCGCTGTTGAGGAACGCCATCACGTCGCCCATTTGCTCGGGGGTGTGGACCTTGGATCCGGTCTCGTCTCGGTAGTCCTGCGCGAAGGTCAACCACAGGTCCGCATTCGCCTGGGCCAGCGGGGTGTCGGTGGGGCCCGGGCAGATGGCGTTGATGCGGATGCCCCGCTTCAGCAGGGGATAGCCCTGCGTCGCCACGTAGGCATTGACGACCTTCTTGCTGAAGCCGTAGTGGATGATGCCTTCCGGCTCGTGGGCCTTGACCCAGGCGTCGGCCGCCGCGAAGTCAGGCGTGTCCAGGAACTCCGTCAGCAATTCCAGGTCGTTTTCCCATCCCATGCCGGCGACCGAGGAGATGAAGCAGATCGCCGAGCCCGACGGAAGCTGGTTGTTGCCGAGCAGCCGCTCGATGAGATAGCGATGCCCGATGAAGTTGATCTTCATCAGATCCGGCCCGTCGGCGACTCCGGCTGCGGAGAACACCGCATGCACCGGCCCCTCGACCTGCTCGAGCGCGGCGTCGATGGAGGCCGGGTCGCGCAGGTCCACCTGTATTGCCTTGGCGACGTCATAGTTGACCGGCGCGTAGTCCAGCACGATCACCTCGGCGCCGAGCTCTCCCGCCGACTTGGCCGCCGCCGCGCCCATGCCCGTCGCGCCGCCGACGACGAGCGCTCGCTTGCCGTCATAACGCAACCGATCGATCACAGTCATGAAAATCCCCTTCTCGGCAACTGCCAACCCGGTTCTAACTGCCCAACTGTATGGGTAACAGTTATTTGGTTCAACACCGGGTACCAAGTACCGGCTGCGACGCGCTTACCGGCGCCGAACCGCAACCCCGCGCAGGACAGTGTCGCGCGCGTGCAGCAATGCCGCGCGAGTTCCCACGGCACGCAGAATGTTCTCCGGTATCCACTGCATGCCGATCACGCATCGCGCCAGCATTGCGGTCGACGGCGTGTCGATGCGAATCTCGCGCGACCGGATCCCCTCGGAGAGCAGCGATTTCATCTGCCGCAGCCGGACGGTGTAGGACCAGCCCGGGTTGGTTGTCGGCGGTGACTGCCGCATCCAGGCCAGCTGGATCCGGAACTCGTCGGAGAACTGGTCCAGCGCGTTGACGTTGACCCAACTCAACGCATCGAGCTTCTCGATCGTCGACGCATCAGAGCGCAGCACGCTGACCCATCCGGCTTCAACCTTCTTGCCGAAGGAACGCATGATCGAGGCGAGCAATTCGTCCTTGGACCCGATAACCCGGTAGACGGTGCCGGTGCCAAGACCTGCCGCGGATGCGATGTCGCGGATGGTGGTGACTTCATAGCCTTTTCGGCCGAACTCCGCTTTGGCCACCGCGCGCAGATGCGCCGCCTTGTCGCCGGGGTCCGCGACGCTGTCGTCGGACCACGTTGTGATCACCTCACGGGCGGCGGCAAAGGCGTTCGACCGATCCAGCGCGGCATCGGCGGGTGGCCGAGCGGCCAACCCGTGCAGGATGATTCGGCACATGAGCCGGGCGACCTGATCGGCGGAAGCCTTGTCGCGGATGACGTCGAGACCCACCTGCAGCATGGTCTGGCAGATCCGGTCGGCCAACGTCGGAAGGTCGATGTCCGGTTTGACGTAGCCACTCCACCTGCCGGCCCGCAGGGTCTGCAGCATCGCCTCATGAATTGGGCTGGACTGTTGCGCACGGTCCACCAGGCCCGCGTTCGGCCCCTCGTAGAAGGACATCTGCAGGGCCGCCTGATGTTGCACCGCGCAGTTGGCGATTGCGACTCCCAGTTCAGTGATTTGCTCCTCGGCGGGCCGGGAGTCGGGCTGGTCCAACCGCGCCTGCGCCTGCCGCCCGATGCGGTTGAGATCGTCGTGGTAACGCTGCGTCAGCTCGACCAGGATCGCTTCTTTGGATTCGAAGTGGTGGTACAGGCTGCCCGGGAGAATGCCTGCCGCGTCGGCGATTTCCTGTAGCGAGGTCCGCAGCCCCGACGACGCGATCAGTGATGCCGCCGTTTGCAGGATCTCGGTCCGGCGGGTTCCGGTGTCGGCTGCGCTGCCGGCCTTCTCTAATGCATCGGGCCTTGCCATGGTCACCGGTGCGCAAGCCTTGGGGACGGCCGCTGGGCAAGCGTACGCACGTGTCCCTCCCGGTGAACCAAATCTTTGGTAAAGGCTATCAGATTCCCACGTTAACGGCGCTGCTGACCGGGGCGACAGAGCCCATCTTAGAGCGGCGGACCGTCCCAGCCGTCGACCGCAACCACCTCGTCGACGGGCCGCCGGCGGGCCGGCCGGAATCGGCGCCCGGCACGCAGGCGGCCCACGGGCAGCAGGCAGCCTTGCACATAGCTCGCCGGTATTCCGAGCAGCCGGCCGACCTCACGTTCGCGGTGCAGGTGCAGCGTGGTGACGCAGGTCCCATACCCGCGGGTGTGCAGCGCCAACTGAAAGTTCCACACCGGCGGGAAGATCGAGCCGTACAGCGTCGCCAGATGGAATGACTCGTCGCCGTCGATGCGCGGCAGGTACGGCTGGTAGCAAGGGATCACCAGGACCGGTATTTTCGCCATGTTCTCCACTAACCACTCGGTGGACGACATGAGCCGGGTCTCCGGCGTCCCAGCCGGCATCAGGTCAGCGAGCAACTGGCCGCCGACTCGGAGCAGATAGGACTCGCGGTACAGTTCGGCGATCCTTGCCCGCAGTTCGGGGTCGGTGACGACCAGCCAACGCCAGGCCTGCTGATTCGAGCCGTTGGCCGCCTGGATACCGATGCGCAGACATTCGCGGATGTCGGCGAGGTCGACCGGAGCGTCGAGGTCGAGCGACTTGCGTGCGGAGCGCGTGGCCGTAAGAAGGTGCTCGGTATCCATCATCCGAAGGTCACGCCAAGCTGGGCCGTCACGGCGAAGACTTCGTCGAAGATCGATCCGGGCACGGTGAACGGCTCGGTTGCCGACACCTCGGAAAGGTGAGCTTGGATGTCGTCGGCCGTCGGATTGCTGCCGTTCTCCGCGAACCAACCCTCGCCGAGGCCGATAAAGACCCGCGCGAAGCGGCCCGCGCACGCCGAGTAGTTCTGATGGGTGAACTCGCAGGTCTTGCTCGCCAGGAAGACGACGATGGGTACCACCAGCTCGGGCTTGATCGCGTCCAAAAAGCCGATTTGCCCGAGGGCTTCCGGGTCGGCCACGATTTCAGTCACCATGCGCGAAAAGCCAAATGGCAGAACGGTGTTAGAGAGGATGCCGTGTTCGGCACCCTCGATCGCGATTACGTTCGACAGGCCGACCAACCCGGCCTTGGCCGCCGCGTAATGGGACTCCCACGGCTGTCCGAACATGCCGGCCGAGGAGGAGATGAAAACGAAGCGGCCGTAGCGCTGCTGCTTCATCACCTTGTACGCGGGCTGGCTCAAATAAAAGCCGCCGTCCAGGTGCACGTTGAGCATCTTCCGCCAGTCGTCCACGGACAGCTCGTCAAAGCCAACGCTGTTGAAGATGCCGGCGTTGCTCACCACGGCGTCGAGCCGGCCGAACCGCTCGACGGCGAGTGCGACGATTGCCTCGCCGCCCTCCGGGCTGGCCACCGACTCATGCGACGCCACGGCCGCGCCGCCGGCGGCCTCGATCTCGGCGACGACCTCGGCGGCGACCGTGGTATCGGCGCCCTCACCGTGTATCGTCCCGCCCAGGTCGTTGACCACCACCGAGGCGCCGCGCCTGGCCAACTCCAGCGCATACAATCGTCCGAGGCCGCGGCCGGCTCCTGTCACAATGGCGACCTGATCGGTGAAATCGATCATGGCAGACTCTCTTTCGCGAGGCGCGCGCCAATTTCTGTGAGATAGCCGTCGGGCCCACCAAGCAACGCGCTCCAGCCCAGCAGACGCTTGAGGTACAGGTGAGCATCATGCTCCCAGGTGAATCCGATGCCGCCGAACACCTGGATTGCGGTATCGCCCACGGTGGCCAGCCGGCCGGCGAAGGCCTTCGCCCGCAACGCAGACAGGTGCCGCTCCTGCGCATCGGCGTTGTCGGCGGCCCATAGCGCGTGGATGACCCCGCTGCGGGCCAGCTCGACCGTTTCGTACATGTCCACACACAGATGCTGGATCGCCTGGAATGAGCCGATCGGCTGACCGAATTGCCTTCTCACCTTTGCGTATTCGATCGCCAGCTCCATGACCGCCCGGGCGGCGCCCAGCGCGTCGGCGGCCGCGGCGATCAGCACGTCGTCGACGAGGGCGGCAAGGGCGCCTTCTGGTGGCGTGGCCAGCCGCTGCGCGGGGACGCCGTCGAACGCGACCCGGAAACGCTTGCGGGTCGGATCGATGCCCCGCAAGCGGGTCACCGTGACGCCGGGGGAATCCGACTTGACCGCGAAAAGACCGGTGCCGTCGCGGTTTTCGGCAAACACCAGCAGGATATCCGCCACGGCGGCATCGAGCATTGCGGTCTCGCCCCGTAGCACGTCGCCGTCAACGGCCGGGATTGAGCCATCATCGAGTGGGCCAACGGTCGCGGTTGTGGTTCCATCGGCGATCCCGGTCAAGATCGAAGCCGCCGCGCCGTCGGCGCCGATCCGCGTCAACGCGCGCGGCGCGGCGACCGCGGTGGACAACCACGGTCCCGGGTGCAGAGCGGCACCGAGCTCTTCGGCCACGATGCCGGCCTCGACCATCGTCATGCCCGCGCCGCCGTATTCCTCCGGCACCAGCAGCCCGGTCGCCCCGAGGTCGGCAAGGCCTTGCCACACCGCGTCGTCGACGCCGGATGGGTCGTCGAGCAGCGCGCGCACGTGGCCGGAGATCGGCGCTTTCTCCGCCAGAAATCGGCGCACGGTTTCACGTAGCGCCACTTGCTCGTCGGTCAGCTCGAGGTTCACGTGCGCGGCAACCCCAGTACGCGCTGGGCGGTGATGTTCTTGTTGATCTGGGTGGTGCCGCCCGCGATGGTCAGCGAGCGGGACGTCAGCCGATAATCAGCCCATCGCCCGCGCATGCCCAGCACGTCGAAGGCCAACGCGGCCAGGTCCTGTCCGATTTCACCCCATACCGTCTTCGCCAGGCTCGCGGACCCGAAAGTGTCACCGCCATGCAGCGTGGCCGAGATCGACCGCTGGCAAAGCACTTCCAGATACTTGATGCGGACCGCGATCTCGCCGAGACGCCGCAACGTGACCGGATCGTCTCCGACCCCCGCGGCGGCGAAGTCGGCCACCAGCTCCTCCAGCCGTACCTGCAGCTCGGCATAAAGCCTTGCCGCTCCGGCGCGTTCGTGGCTGAGCGTGGTGGTGGCAACCTGCCACCCACCGTTGAGCGGACCCAGTAACGCATCCGCCGGAACCCGCGCATCGTGAAAAAACACCTCGGCGAAGTCGGTGTCGCCGTTGAGCGTGATGAGCGGCCGGACCTCGATACCGGGCAACTTCATGTCGACGATCAGGCACGAGATGCCCCGGTGTTTCGGGGCATCGGGATCGGTACGCACATAGAGTTGACACCAGTCAGCCCGATGACCCAGGGAAGTCCAGATCTTCTGCCCGTTGACGACGAACCGGTCACCGTCACGCACCGCACGGGTGCGTAGCGCGGCCAGGTCGGATCCCGCTTCCGGCTCGGACATGCCCTGGCACCAGATGTCGTCGGCCCGCATCATGCGCGGGAGCAGCGTCCTCTTCTGCGACTCGGTGCCGTATTGCATGATCGCTGGGGCGATATTGTTCATGCCAATGACATTGAGCGGCAACGGAGCTCGCGCGCGAGTGGTTTCTTCGGTGTAGACCAGTTGCTCCAGCACGGTCGCGCCGCGGCCGCCGTATTCCCTGGGCCAGGAAACCGCCGCCCACCCCGCGTCGGCCATGGTGCGATTCCAGGTACGCAGCGCCTCGAACGCCGCGTCGTCACGCCCGGTGGTCCGGCGAGCCGCTATCAAGTCCTCGGTCAGATTCGCCGACAGCCAAGTCCGCAGTTCATCCCGGAAGCGCTCCACTTCCGCCGGGTATGAGAAGTCCACGTTTTCCTCACGCGATTGACTGCGACCAAGCCGGACTTTACGTTGGAACAGATATTTGGTCAATTCTTCAGCGGGGAGTATTCCGAGGTTGAGCGCGGGAGACGACGCTCGGGCCGCGCAGTTTCAGGCCCTCGGCATGCTCGCTTCGGCGCTTGCGGGACGGCCGGTGGCCGTTGCCGGGCAACCGCCGGGTGAGCCCTCGTGGACGGACGGTCAAACCATATATATCGACGCGTCGCCACTACCCCGGATGAGGCTCGAGGCCGTCAAGGCCATAACCGTGCAGGCGTCGATGATCGCGGCCGGCAGCCTGGAGCCCGGGATCGTGCGTCGATTGGTCCGTCATCCTCGGCTGGCCCGGCGCTATCTGGCAATCGAGGGTCACCGGGCGCTGGTCGCCAATGACGACCTGCTACCCGGCGTCGTGTCGACGATGGGCAACCGCGACATCGCCAGTCGCACTGACTCGCCCGCCGCGTCGCTGCGAATCGCCGACGGGCCGGAGGCGATTGACGACCCCGCCCCGGTGTTCGGAGTGATTCGTCCGGCCAAGCTGCTGGCGGCATCCAACCGAGCGGCAGCGCAGCAGGACCAGGCGACACCGCAACATGTCCCGCGAGATGGAAACCGGGACCATGCGCGGCAATTGGCGGAGCTCGACGACGGCCAAGTCGACGATTCCGACGATCCGGACTTGTTCACCAGCCCGGTCGGTGGCGGCGGCTTCATCGGCAAGTGGTTCGCCAAGCTGCTGTCGTCCGCGCGCAAGACGGGCCGCGGGGGCGGGCCGCCGGCTGCGGATAATCCGACGCATCGCACGCACTCGGGAGTCCGTGGCTCCCAAGCGATATCGTCCTTGGCATCGACGTCGGGCGAAGACGTCACAGACGGCGACGCAAAAGCGGACGGCGTGCGATATCCGGAATGGGACGACAAGCGCAAGCGCTATCGCCCCGCATGGTGCACCGTGCGCGAGGTCGAGCCGAGGATCAGCGCGACCGCGACGCAGTCGATCGAGGCTGCCATCGGTCTGCGGCGCCCGCTGGCGCGACTGGGAATGGGCTTGCACCGCCGGCATCGCCAGGCACAGGGCGACGACATCGACATCGATGCTGCGGTCGAGGCCCGCGTCGAGGTGTTGGCCAGGTCGGTGCCCGACGAAGCGGTCTACCTGGACAGCCTGCGACGCCGGCGCGACCTGTCGGTGCTACTGCTCCTCGATGTCTCGGGGTCGGCGGCCGAGCCTGGAACGGTCGGGCGGACGGTACACGAACAACAGCGCGCGGCCGTCGCCAACCTCGCCGTCGCGCTGCACGACCTCGGCGACCGTGTTGCGCTCTACGCCTATTACTCCCAAGGCCGAGGCGCGGTGAGCATGGTCCCGGTCAAACGATTCGACGACCAGCTCGATGCTCGGGCGATAAGGCGGCTGAACAGCCTGGAACCCGGCGCTTACTCCAGGCTGGGTGCGGCCATTCGCCATGGCTCGGCGGTCCTGGAGGCCCGCGGCGGGACGACGCGGCGGCTGTTGGTGGTGCTGTCCGACGGCCTCGCATACGACCACGGCTATGAGCGGGCCTACGGTGCCGCGGATGCACGCCGCGCGTTGATGGAAGCACGCCGACGGGGCACCGGTTGCGTGTGCCTGACCATCGGCGCCGGAACCGACGTGCAGTCCCTGCGGCGAGTGTTCGGCACCACCGCGCACGCAACGATCGCACGACCGGATCAGCTCGCCGGGGTGGTGGGACCGCTCTTCCGGTCCGCGCTGCGCTCCGCGGAGGTCCGCCGGATGGTGCCGCATCAGCGCGACTCAAGCCACCCGCAGTCGACCTTGAAACAAACATCTGTTCCGCGATAGGCTCCGACGAACGAAAGGAAGCCATGGCCGACGAGTCTCGGCTGGTGCTCGGCGCGACCCTCGAGGCGGAAAACTTGCGGCCCTATTACCAGGCGGTGGGCAGCGAAGAGGCGATATTCAAGGCGGCCTTTCGCCAGGGCCTCGCGATTGTTCTCAAGGGCCCGACGGGCTGTGGCAAGACCCGCTTCGTCGAGGCCATGGCGCACGACCTCGGCCGGCCGCTGATCACCGTCGCCTGCCACGACGACCTCACCACGGCGGACCTCGTCGGCCGCTATCTGCTGCAGGGCGACGAGACGGTGTGGGTGGACGGTCCGCTGACCCGAGCGGTGCGCGAGGGTGCGATCTGTTACCTGGACGAAGTGGTAGAGGCCAGACAGGACACCACCGTGGTGCTGCACCCGCTCGCCGACCACCGCCGTCAACTGCCCATCGAGCGTCTTGGCATCACGCTGGACGCAGCGCCCGGTTTCGGCCTGGTGGTGTCATACAACCCGGGCTATCAGAGCGTGCTCAAGGACCTCAAGGATTCGACGCGTCAACGCATGGTCGCGATCGAATTCGGTTTTCCCGCAGCAGATATCGAAGAGAAGATCGTTGCGCACGAAGCTCGCGTGGACGGGACGGTCGCCGCCGAGCTGGTGCGGTTCGGTCAGGTCGTTCGCCGGCTGGAAACCGGCGGCCTGCGTGAGGTCGCATCGACGCGCGTGCTTATCGCGGCAGGCCGGCTCATCGCAGAGGGCTTGACCATGCGGGAGGCCGCCCGGGCTGCGATTGCCGGGCCGCTCACCGATGACAGGACAGTGGGCACGGCGCTCAACGAGATGATCGACGTCTATCTGGACGGGTCCCATGATTGACGCTGCTTGCACCCCCGGCTAGGGTCAGAACAAATCTTAGGTTCGACGAATCGGACGCTTGAGTTCGTCGCTCGGGAGGTCAGATGTCCTACGAAAGCACCGCTGAGCCCATCAAGGTCGGATACTTGATGGATTTCCGCCTGCCGCCGATGTTTCCCGACGAGATGAAGGCGGACTTCACGCGGTGCTTCGACCTGGTATTCGAGGAGGCCGTGCAAAGCGGGCAGTTGGACCGGCCGGTCCAGATGATCTACCGCGAGGTGGAG
The DNA here is from genome assembly GCF_059812225.1 of Mycobacterium sp. NGS66. Taxonomy (NCBI): domain Bacteria; kingdom Bacillati; phylum Actinomycetota; class Actinomycetes; order Mycobacteriales; family Mycobacteriaceae; genus Mycobacterium; species Mycobacterium sp. NGS66. Next base: position 97,289 of record NZ_JCALCG010000019.1, read on the forward strand.
GGGCTGCCCAAGGGATCGGTCAAGGCCGTGATCGACGCGTTCGGCGAACTCGTCGACGAAGGCTGTTTGGTGGTGTTTGGCCCCCACATCACCGACAACTGCGTGCCCACCCGGGAAGCGATCGAAGAGCGGTTCAAGGTTCCGGCCCTCAGCGTCACCGGCACCGACGACTGGCTGGGCGAATGGACGTTCTCGTTCCCGCAAGGTTCGATGACCGACGAGCCGATCTTCATCGCGGACCTCGTCGCCAAACGTGGGCTCACCGAGATCGGGGTTCTGGTCGAGCAGAACCTGATCGGCGAGAGTTACCTGAAGAACCTGCGAAGTGCGTGCCGCCGCAAGGGCATTCGCATCGTCGCGGAGGCGGCGATTGCCCAAACCGCACAAGACATCAATGAAGCCGTTCGCACGTTGCACGAAGCCAAGGCCGAGGCGATAGTGCATCTGGGCTTCGGATTCGGCATCGTGTTCATCAATCCGGCGCTGGAGGCCGTCAGCTGGGATCCGCCGAGATTCACCACCACGGCATTCCAGAATGCGTGGGTGAACCCGATCATGTGGAACGCGTTCATGGGTTGGGTCGGGGTCGACCAGTACGACGAGGAGAACCGGCTCGGTCAAGACTTCCTCGACCGTTACGCCGAAAAGTATGACGGCAGGCGACCCGAATATTGCGTGCCGGTGGTCAACCGTGACGTCGCCGCCACGCTCGTCCGTGCGTTCAGCGAGGCCCATCCGCTCAGCCCGCGCGGGGTCAAAGAGGCGTTGGAGCGGGTGAAGATGATGCCCGCCGCATCCGGCGCCCCGGGCACCCGGGTGTCTTTCGGCAGGTGGACTCGCCGGGCGTGGATGGGTGCGGGGTACTTGGTGGCCCGAACTCTCGATGCCGACGGCGTCAACTCGCACCTGGTCGATCGCTTCGGAGAGTGAGGCCGGAACATGAGTACTGACCAATCCACATCGGCTGCGGCGCAACAGAAGCCGACATCACCCCAGCGTAGTGGCAGGCGCGGATGGGGCGGTTGGATCGGCGGCGCCGCTCTTGCTGCGTTTGCGCTGTTCTTCATCGTGAACTGTCGCACCGCCCTCGACCCGCGCGTCGCCAACCCCCACGTGCAGGGACGCTCGCGTCCGGTCAAGTTCATCTTCGGCCTGGACTACATCGCGTTCCTGCACATCGCCACCATCGTCCTGCTGCTGGTGCTCTTGGTCTTGTTCATCAGGGGCTGGCGCCGCAATCCGGGCAGCCCGGTGATGCTGATGTTCCTGTGCACTACCCTGATCGTGTGGCAGGACCCGATCATGAACTGGGCGCCGTTTGCGGTATATAACCCCGATCTGATCCACTGGCCGGAGTCGTGGCCGCTGGTGTCGCTGTCGCCGACCGTCGAGCCATTCGTCGTATTCGGTTACGTCCTGTTCTATTTCGGGCCGTACTTCCCCGCGGTCTGGATTCTGCGCAAGCTGCAGGCGAAATATGGCCCGCAGGCGTTTGTTTCGCGCCACCCGCTGGTCAGCCTGGGCATGGTGACCTGTGCGATCGGTTTCGTCTTCGATATGTTTCTGGAGATCCCGCTCGTCCACATGGGCATGTACATCTACTCGCAGGTGATCCCGTTCGGTTCGGTATTCACCGGTACGACATTCCAGTTCCCATTGATCTGGGAATCGTTTTCGGTGACCTTCGTGATGATCCCCGCGGCCATCCTCTGCTACCGCGACGACACCGGTAAGTCGGTGGCGGAGAAGCTGGCCGCGAAAGCGAAGATCTTCCCGACCCGCCCGGTGCTGGCCACGTTCCTGGTGATGTTCGCGATCATCAACGTGTCCTACTTTGCTTACGGCGCATGGTTTGCCGTCATCAAGGCCAGCAAGGCGGCGACCTCGGTGGCCTGCCCTTGGCCGTATCCGGAAGCGAAAGTGTATGACCCGCAAGGGTTTTATGAGAAAGCAGGCGCGAAGGGCCCGTACTCCGTCGGCATCTGGTCGACCTGGATGAGCGGCCAGCCCAACGGACGCCCGCACGTTGATCCGCCACCTCCCGGACAGGGTGCCTGCGCAACCGCGGATAAGAATGGCTGAGCCCCGCAGCGTCGTCATCACCGGCGCGTCGCGCGGACTGGGCTTCGCCTCGGCCGTGCGCTTGTATCGCGACGGCTGGCGAGTCGTCGCCGCCATGCGCACACCCGACCGCGGGATGCCAAAGCTGCGCGAGGCGACCGGTGCCGGTGAAGACGACGACCGGCTGATCGGTGTCCAGCTCGACCTGTTGGACCCCGGGTCGATCTCCGCGGCGGCCAAGGCAATCGAGGAAGCCGTCGGCGCGCCCTACGCGCTGGTGCACAACGCCGGAATCTCTGCCGCCGGTGTGGTGGAAGAAACCGATATGACGTTGTGGCAGAGGATGTTCGCCACTCATGTCATGGGACCGGTCGCGCTCACCCAGGCCCTGCTGCCGGCGATGAGGGCGGCGGGTGAGGGGCGCATCGTGCTGGTGTCGAGCGCGGCCGGGGTGCGCGGTCAGCCGGGCACCGCGCCGTACTCGGCAGCCAAGGGTGCGTTGGAACGCTGGGGCGAGTCGATGGCATGCGAGATCGCCCCCTTCGGTCTCGGCGTCACGGTATTGGTGACGGGCACCTACGACACCGACATCATTACCGACGCGGGCACCATCGACGATCGCAACTTCGACGGCCCATACGCCCGCTTGCATCAATCCATGAACACCCGGGGACGTTTCGCGATCAGCTTCGCCAGGCCCCCCGACCGATTTCCCGACGGACTGCTCAAGGCGTTGGACGACCAAAAGCCATTTCGCCGCCGCGCCGTGGGGCCGGATGCCTCGATGCTGCTGGCGCTTAACAGGATTCTGCCGGCATCTGGCATGCATCACATGTCGCGCATCGTGCTCGGCATACCTAGACAGGGGTCAATGCGCGACGGGGCCTGGCCGTTGACATTCGGTCAGAGGGCGATGGTCCTCGCCGCACGGATCGTCCCGCAGCCGGTGCTGCAGCGCCTGGCCGCGCGACGTCAACAATCAGGGGAGCGGTAATGGAACAACTTTTTGACGACCTGGAAGACTTCGGAGCCTTCGACGACGCCATATCCGGCGACGTACGTGACCCGTACACCGAACTCGCGCGGATTCGCCGCGAGGAGCCGGTCCAGCGACTCGAAACGTCCGGAGCGCTCCCGCACGAGGAATCGCTGCCGATGTTCATCGTCTATCGCCACGAGGACATCCAGCAGATGCTCCGCGACAACGAGACATTCTCGTCGTCTGCCGTCATCGCCGCGTTCGGGCCGGTGCTCGGTGAAGGCGTGATGCTCGGCATGGACGAGCCCATCCACGGCCGGCTGCGGTCGTTGGTGTCGAAGGCGTTCTCGCAGAAGTCCTTAGCGCGGTGGCAAGACGAGTTGGTCGGCCGGGTGGCGAACAGCCTGATCGACAAGTTCGCGCCCAACGGTAAGGCGGATCTGGTGAAGGAGTTCACCTTCGACTATCCGAGCCAGATCATCGCGGGTCTGTTGGGGTTGCCGGAGAAGGACTATCCGCAGTTTCAGCGGTGGTCGATTTCGCTGCTGAGTTGGCTGATGAACCCCGAACGCGGGCTCGCGGCCTCGGCGGCCTTGTGCGACTACTTCGCGCCGATCCTGGAGGCTCGCCGCGCGGAGCCGAAGGACGATTTGATCAGCGCGCTCGCCGCGGCCGAGATCGACGGGCAGAAGCTGGCGGACGAGGAAATCTTCTCCTTCCTGCGGCTGCTGCTGCCCGCAGGTGTGGAGACGACCTATCGGGCCTTGGGCAGCCTGCTCTTCGGGCTGTTGTCGGACCCAGCGCAGTTGGACGCGATTCGGCGGGATCGCTCGCTGCTGCCGCAGGCCATCGAGGAGGGCGTGCGCTGGGAACCGCCGCTGCTGACCATCACTCGGGTGGCGAGCCGCGACACCGAACTCGGCGGAGTCGCCATCCCGGCGGGAGCGACAGTGATGCCGATGCTGGGCTCGGCGAACCGGCAAGAAGATCGCTATCCCGATCCCGACACGTTCAACATTCACCGGCAGCAGAAGCCGAACCTCGCCTGGGGGCACGGCGTCCATGTCTGTCTCGGTATGCACCTGGCGCGGCTGGAGATGCGCACCGCGATCAACCTGCTACTGGACCGGCTGCCCAACCTCCGGTTGGATCCCGACGCCGACGACCCGCACATCCGCGGGCAGGTCTTCCGGTCGCCGACGTCGCTTCCAGTGCTTTTCGATCCCCGATAACGCCGGAGCTTGCCAATCGGCTAGTTTCCAGTAAGGCTCTCCGTAGCCCCGCAACGACGCAGAAGAGAGTGACAGATATGACTGAGGCTGTAAAGGTCCGGTTCGAGCCGAAGATGATGATCGACGGCAAGCTCGTCGATGGCCAAGCCGGCACCTTCACCAACATCAACCCCGCTACCGAGGAGCCGCTCGGTGAGGTCGCCGACGCGTCGAAGGAAGACATGCATCGGGCCATCGATGCGGCCCGGCGGGCGTTCGACGAGACCGACTGGTCGACCAACCGCGAGCTGCGCAAGCGTTGCCTGTTGCAGCTGCACGACGCCATAGAAGCCGAGAAGGAAGAGCTCCGCGAGGAGCTGATCCTCGAGGTCGGCTCGCCCCGGGCGATCACTTTCGGCCCTCAGCTCGACGCCCCGCTCGCCGACGGGTTGAAGTACCCGGCCAGGCTGATCGACGAGTACGCCTGGGAGACCGACCTCGGCGACCGGGTGATCAGCCTGACCGGCGCGAATACGTCCATCAAGGTGTGGCGGGAACCCGTGGGCGTCGTCGGCGCGATCGTGCCGTGGAATTTTCCGTTCGAGGTCACGATCAACAAGCTGGGCCAAGCACTGGGAACCGGCAACACCGTCGTCCTCAAGCCCGCGCCCAACACGCCGTTCAATGCAACCCGCCTGGGCAGGTTGATCGCCGAGAAGACCGACATCCCGGCGGGTGTGGTCAACGTCGTGACGGCGTCGGATCACTTTGTGGGCGAGGAGCTCACGCTGTCGCCGAAGGTCGACCTGATCTCGTTCACCGGTTCGACGGTCGTCGGCAAGCGGATCATGGAAAAGGGCGCCGCCACCATGAAGCGCCTGTTCCTCGAGCTGGGCGGTAAGTCGGCCACCATCGTGTTGGAAGACGCCGACTTCGGGTTGGCCTGCGCGATCGGCATCGCGCCCTGCATGCACGCCGGTCAGGGTTGCGCCAACCCGACCCGGATGCTGCTGCCGCGGTCGCGCTACGACGAGGGCGTGGCGATCCTCAAGGGCATCTACGAGAACGTCACGTGCGGCGACCCCCAGGACCCCGGAACGCTGTGCGGTCCGGTGATTTCGGAGAAGCAGCGCGATCGGGTCATGGGCTACATCCGCAAGGGCGTCGAAGAGGGTGCCACGGCGCTGGTCGGCGGCCCGGATGCGCCCACCGGTTTCGACAAGGGATTCTATGTCAGGCCAACGCTTTTCACCGACGTGGACAACTCCATGACGATCGCCCAGGAGGAGATCTTCGGGCCGGTGCTGGCCGTCATCCCGTTCGACGACGAAGAGGACGCGATCCGCATCGCCAACGACAGCATGTACGGGTTGGCCGGCAACGTCATGTCGGGCTCGCTGGAGCATTCGCTCGCGGTGGCCCGCCGGATCCGGGCCGGGTTCATCGGCGTCAACGGCGGGGCGCCCTACGGCGCCGACACGCCATTCGGCGGGTACAAGTACAGCGGGGTGGGCCGGCAGAACGGGATTGCCGGGTTCGACCAGTACACGGAGATCAAGTCCGTGGGGTATCCGGTCGGCTGACGACGCCATAACAGTCCACGCCGAACGTGCTCTGACGGCGAAAAATCTGCCAGATTTCCGCCGTCAGAGCACATTGGGCGATCTCGGCTGTACTCGGCCGAGTGCCCCACCTGGGCAGAAGCATAGGTTTTATAGCTAAATCGCACCCCGCCCCCGCGCCGCCCAACGCGTTGGTTGACAATCGAAGGAATTTACTCGCGTCAAAGGAGACCTGATCATGGCTGAAGCCGTCATCGTCGAGGCTGTACGTTCGCCCATCGGCAAGCGCAACGGAGGACTGTCCGGCGTACACCCGGCCGACCTGTCCGCGCAGGTCCTGAACGGATTGGCCACCAAAGCCGGCATCGATCCCGAGATCGTCGACGACGTCATCTGGGGTTGCGTGATGCAGGCCGGCGAGCAGGCCCTCGACATCGGCCGGACCGCCCTGCTGGCGGCTGGCTGGCCGGAGACCGTGCCCGGCGTGACCGTCGACCGCCAGTGCGGGTCCAGCCAACAGTCCGTGCACTTCGCCGCGGCAGGCGTGGTAGCCGGGCACTACGACGTCGTCGTCGCCGGCGGCGTGGAGTCGATGTCACGCACCCCGATGGGTTCGTCGCTGGCCAACGGCGGACGGCCGTACCCCGAGGCGTTCCTCACCCGCTACGAAGGCAAGATCCCCAACCAGGGCCTGGGCGCGGAGATGATCGCCGAGCAGTGGGGACTCGACCGCGTAGCGCTCGACGAGTTCTCCCTCGGCTCACACGAAAAAGCCGCCGCCGCACAGGATTCCGGCGCTTTCGACGACCAGATCGTCGGGATCAAAGACCAAGACGGCAACGTGGTCCTGAAGGATGAAGGCATCCGCCGCGGCACCCCGATGGAGAAGATGGCCTCGCTGAAGCCGGCGTTCAAGGAAGACGGCGTGATCCACGCGGGTAATTCCTCGCAGATCTCCGACGGCTCGGCCGCGTTGCTGTTCATGTCCGCCGAAAAAGCCAAGGAGCTGGGCATGAAGCCAATTGCCAAGGTGCACACCGCGACACTGGCCGGAGCCGACCCGGTCATCATGCTGACCGCGCCCATTCCGGCCACCCAAAAGGTGCTGAAGCGCTCCGGCCTGAGCATCGACGACATCGGCGCCTATGAGGTCAACGAGGCGTTCGCTCCGGTGCCGCTGGCCTGGCTGCGCGACATCGGCGCAGACGAGAAGAAGCTCAACCCCAACGGCGGCGCGATAGCGCTCGGTCACCCGCTCGGCGGGTCGGGCGCGCGTTTGATGACCACATTGCTTTACCACATGCGGGACAAGGGAATTCGCTACGGCCTGCAGACCATGTGCGAGGGCGGCGGTCAGGCCAACGCGACCATCCTCGAGCTGCTGTGACAGACGCCGGGCAGCCCGGCGCGCTCGTCGAGCACCATGGCAACGTCATGGTGATCACGATCAACCGGCCGGAAGCCCGCAATGCGGTCAACGCCGCCGTCAGCATCGCCGTCGGGGACGCGCTCGAGGAAGCGCAGAACAACACCGACGTGCGGGCTGTGGTGATCACCGGCGCCGGCGACAAATCTTTTTGCGCCGGAGCGGATCTCAAGGCGATTGCGCGACGGGAGAACCTGTACCACCCCGATCACGGCGAGTGGGGCTTTGCCGGTTACGTGCACCACTTCATCGACAAGCCCACCATCGCCGCTGTCAACGGCACCGCATTCGGCGGTGGCACCGAGCTGGCGCTGGCGAGCGACCTGGTGGTGGCCGACGAACGCGCCCAATTCGGGCTGCCGGAGGTCAAACGCGGCCTGATCGCCGCTGCCGGCGGCGTTTTCCGGATCATGAATCAGCTGCCGCGCAAAGTTGCGATGGAACTGCTGATGACGGGTGACCCGTTGAGCGCGTCCGACGCGCTGAAGTGGGGCCTGATCAATCAGGTGGTCAGCGACGGCTCGGTGCTGGACGCGGCGCTTGAGCTGGCCGCGCGGGTGACGGTGAACGCCCCGCTTTCAGTGCAGGCCAGCAAGCGCATCGCCTATGGAGTCGACGACGGCGTCATCGCCGACGAGGAAGCGGGCTGGGAGCGGACCGTGCGCGAAATGCGTTCGCTGATCAGATCCGAGGACGCCAGGGAGGGGCCGCTGGCGTTCGCCGAGAAGCGGCAGCCGGTCTGGAAGGCGCGCTGACTTCTCAAGACGCCAGGCGGTTCACTCCGTACCGGAAGACGCCGGGCAGCAGCGCGCACGCCGGCACGATGCCGCGACGCGTCACGTGCGGTACACCGGCCAACACCAGGCCGCGGGTGATCCAGCGGTAATTGCGGGTAATCCGTTGCCACGCAGCCTCATACGATGCCGGTGCGTCGTCGGCGATCGCCGCGACGGCGGCAGCGGCCTGCTTCAGGGCAAGGCTGATACCTTCGCCCGTCAAGGCATCCTCGTACCCGGCTGCATCGCCCACCAACAACACCCGTCCGGCCACGCGTCGCGAAACCACTTGCCGCAGTGGGCCGCAGCCGCGCGCCGGCCCGCAACTAGCACCCTGCAGCCGCTGCGCCAAGCGGGGGAACCAGGCGAGGTCGGGCTGCCCGCGCGAGAGCATCGCCACGCCGACCAAGTCCGGTTCCACCGGCGTCACATACGCCTCGCCCCAACGGGACCAATGAACTTCGACGAACTCGGACCAGGGCCGTACGCGATAGTGGCGGCGCACCCCGTAGCGTCGCGGCGGTCCGGCCGTCACGGCGATGTCTACCGCGCGCCGGACCGACGAATGCAATCCGTCGGCTGCCACCAACCATCGCGCGCGTACACCGGCAGCCGAGATTCCGTGCGGGTCCTGCTCGACGCCGGTCACGCGCGATCGGATCCATTCGGTGTCTTCTTCTTTGGCTCGCGCCGCCAGCGCGGCATGCAACGTGGTGCGTCGCACGCCGCGCCCGGGGCCGGTGCGAAATCGGGCCCGCGCCCGGCGGTGTTCGCTCACATAGTCGATCCCGTGAAACGGCAAGCCGGCCGGGTCCACGCCGAGTGCCGTCAATTCGGCGAGGCCGCCGGGCATCAGCCCCTCTCCGCACGCCTTGTCGATGGGGCTCTCCCGGGGTTCGGCCACGATCACCGAAAGGCCAAGCCGCCGAGCGTGTAACGCCGTCGCGAGGCCGGCTGGCCCGCCGCCGGCGACCAGCACGTCGGTGTCATAGCCGGTCATGTATATCCCAAAGCGGAATTCTCCACCCGGATCCGCGCCGTCAGCACGATCGCGTTGGCAGCCGTGAAGCCTGCGGCGGTCAACCATGCGGTGTGTACCAGCGGCAACGCGAATCCTTCGGCAACCACCGCAACATAATTCGGGTGATGCAGCCACCGGTATGGACCGCGGCGCACCAGCGGCGCATCCGGTAGGACGATGACCCGGGTGTTCCAGCGCCGGCCCAGCGACGCGATGCACCACCAGCGCAGTGCCTGGCTGAGACCCGCGACCGCCAGCATCGGCCACCCCAGCCAGCCGATGAACGGTCGGTGCAATGCCCAGGTTTCGACGACGCAGCCGAGCAGCAGCGCGATGTGGATGACAACCATCACCGGGTAGTGGGCCCGGCCAACTTCCTTGCCACCGTGCGCGAACGACCATTGGGCGTTCCGCGTGGAGACCACGAGCTCGATAACGCGTTCGATCCCCACCGCCAGGATCAGCAGGTAATACATGGATAGCCTCCCACGTAATGGCCCACGGTACAGCCGGTGGGGAGGTTCAACCGGGCTGTCGTGGGCGCGAGCGTGCGCAAATGTACGCGTCTGACGGCGTGTGCCTGTACAAACATGCACGCTCGCGCGAAAAGTGGCCACAGGTAGGTTGGACAGCGTGCGGATTCTTGTCACCGGCGCCACCGGCTACATCGGATCACGCTTGGTCACGGCCCTGCTGGCCGACGGCCACCACGTGCTGGCGGCGACCCGTAGCCCCGCACGACTCAAGCGGTTGGGTTGGTTCGACGACGTAACGCCAGTCGCCCTGGACGCATCGGACCCCGCGTCGGTGCGGGCCGCCATGCAGGCCGCAGGGCCGGTCGACGTGGTGTACTACCTGGTCCACGGCATCGGCCAACCCGGCTTCCGGCAAGCCGACAAGGCCGCGGCCGCGACCGTCGCAAAGGCCGCCAGGGACGCCGGTGTGCGGCGCATCGTCTACCTGGGCGGCTTCGTGCCCGAAGACCAAGCGTTGTCCGAGCACCTGTCCAGCAGGGCGGAGGTTGCCGAGGCCCTGACCGTGGTGGACGGCGCCGAACTGGTGTGGCTGGGTGCGGCCTTGATCATCGGCGCCGGATCGACGTCGTTCGAAATGCTGCGCTACGTCGGCGACCGGTTCCCGCTGATGCCGATACCGGACTGGATGGAAAACCCGATCGACCCGATCTCCATTCGCGACGTGCTGCACTACCTGGTCGCCGCCGCCGACTCCGGCAAGGTGCCCGCCGGTGCCTACGACATCCATGGTCCGGACACCACGTCCTACCGCGAGCTGCTCAAAACGTACGCCCGGATTTCCGGCAGATGGCATGCGGCGCTGCGGGTTCCGAGAGTTGACCCGACGGTGGCTTCGCGCGTCACGGGCCTCGCACTGCCGGTGCCGCAGGGATTGGCCGGAGATTTGGTCGAGTCGTTGGATCACCCGATGCTGGCCTCCGATGCCGGTCTGCGGGATCGCGTGCCCGATCCCCCCGGCGGCCTGCTGGGCGTCGACGACGCCATTGCGCTGGCCCTGGCCGACGGCTCGCATCGGCCCCGGCCGGTCAACGCCCTGGCTGACCCGCATCACCTCGCCGACAGCGATCCGGCCTGGGCCGGCGGTGACGCACTGCGCATCCGGCGCCTTGCCCGGGCCGTCACCCCGCCGATCGTGCGGCCGACCCTGAGTCTGGTCAACCTGGTTCCGGGCCCGCTGGCGGGTGCGCTTCGCACCGGGCTCGAAATCCTGATCGCCCTGGCCCCGAAAGTACGTCCCGCATGACCCAGACCCAGGCTCCCTACCGGACCAGCGTGGTCGCCGAAATGCGTCGCGCGATCACCAATGTTGCTGTGCCACACCACGAATCGCCTGGCGTGGTACGGCGCAGGCGGATCGTCGTCGCTATCACGCTGGTCATCGGCGCGGTGCTGCTCGGCTTTTCACTGCGGCGCCATCCGGGTGATACGAGTTTCTACTGGCTGACGCTGGCGCTGGCCGCCGTGTGGCTCTGCGGTTCGTTCCTGTCCGGGCCGCTGCATCTCGGTGGCATCTGCTGGCGCGGCCGCAATCAGCGCCCGGTCATCACCGGAACCACCATCGGGTTGTTGCTCGGCGGCGCCTTCGTGGTGGGCGGACTCGTCGCCAGGGAGATTCCGCCCGTCGCCCAGCTGATCAGGCACGTGTTGGCATACGCCAATCAGGGATCGTTTCTGCTGATCGTCCTGATCACCCTGGTCAACGGCATCGCCGAGGAAGCCTTCTTCCGGGGCGCGCTCTACACCGCCCTGGGCCGGCGCTACCCGGTGCTCATCTCGACCGTGTTGTACGTCATCGCCACCATGGCCAGCGGAAACGTGATGCTGGGCTTCGCCGGCATCCTCCTCGGCACCGTGTGCGCGTTCGAGCGCCGGGCCAGCGGCGGGGTGCTGGCGCCGATGCTGACCCATTTCGTGTGGGGTCTGATCATGGTGCTGGCGCTGCCGCCGCTGTTCGGCGTCTGACTGGTCCGGCCGCCGGTTCAGCTGTCGGTGAAGGTGGGGTCGCGGCGCTCCTGAAAGGCTTTCGTGCCCTCTTTGAAGTCGGGCGCCTGCAACAGGCCGGCCTGTCCTTGGAATTCGCGTTCCAGGGCGGCGTCCAGTTCGGTCAGCGTGGCGGCGTTGATCGCGTCCTTGGTCTTCGCGAACGCCACCGCCGGGCCGGCCGACAGCCTGGCGATCACCTTCGCCACCTCGGCGTCGAACTCGTCGGCGGGGTAGACCGCGCTCACCAGGCCCCAGGACAGGGCTTCGGCGGCCGGCAACCGCTCGGGTAGCAAGGCCATCCGCATCGCCCGGGTGCGACCGACGGCGGCGGCGACCAACGCCGACGCGCCGCCGTCGGGCATCAACCCAATCTTGGTGAAGGCAAGCATGAAAAATGCTTTGTCCGAAGCCAATACGACATCGCAGGCCAGGGCGATGGAAACGCCGACGCCGGCCGCCGGCCCCTGGACGACGGCAACCACGGGGTGCGGCAGCGCGACGATGGCCCGGATCAGCCGGTTGATCTCGAGGATGATCTCGTCCGGCGGGACCCCACCGCCGTCGGACACGTCGTCGGCACTGATGCCGGCTCCGGAGCTGAAGCCGCGGCCGGCCCCGCCCAGCCGCACCACCTTGACCTCCGGATCGGTGGCCGCGCACTCCAGCGCGTCGGCCATTCCGGTGATCACCGGAACGGTCAGCGAGTTGAGGCTGTCGGGTCGGTTGATGGTCACCGACAGCACGCCATCGGTCAACGTGACGTCCAGACCTGCAACGGGGGCGAGGGTGACGATTCCTGAATCCGGCATGCGCTCCACAGTAGGTGACCGGGATGCAGCCCTCCCGACCGCGGCTGCGAAGATGCGAACAACGTCGGAGCGGACGAAAGGTCGGTAGACAGATGGCGGGACCTCTGAGCGGATTGCGGGTTGTGGAGCTGGCGGGCATCGGTCCGGGCCCGCACGCCGCGATGATCCTCGGTGACCTCGGTGCCGATGTGGTGCGCATCGATCGCCCCTCGACCGGTCCCGGCGGTCCGGCCAAGGACGCCATGTTGCGCAACCGTCGCGTCGTGACCGCCAACCTCAAGTCCGACGACGGGCGCGAGCTGGTCCGCAAGCTCGTCGCCAAGGCCGACGTGCTGATCGAGGGTTTCCGGCCTGGGGTCACCGAGCGGCTCGGGCTGGGCCCGGAGGACTGCGCCAAGATCAACGAGCGCCTGGTCTACGCGCGGATGACGGGCTGGGGCCAGACCGGGCCGCGCAGCCAACAGGCCGGCCACGACATCAACTACATCTCGCTGAACGGCATCCTGCACTCGATCGGCCGGGTCAACGAGCGTCCGGTGCCGCCGCTCAATCTCGTCGGCGACTTCGGCGGTGGCTCGATGTTCCTGCTGGTCGGCATCCTTTCCGCGCTGTGGGAGCGACAGACCTCTGGCAAGGGTCAGGTGATCGATGCGGCCATGATCGACGGGTCCAGCGTGCTGGTCCAGATGATGTGGGCGATGCGGGCCACCGGCATGTGGACCGACGTCCGCGGCACCAACATGCTCGACGGCGGCGCGCCCTACTACGACACCTACGAGTGCGCCGACGGCCGCTACGTCGCCGTCGGCGCCATCGAGCCGCAGTTCTACGCGGCCATGATCGCCGGACTCGGTCTGGACGCCGACACGTTGCCGCCGCAGAACGACGTCACCCGCTGGCCCGAATTGCGTGCCTTGCTGACGCAGGCGTTCGCCAGCCACGATCGCGACCACTGGGCCAAGGTGTTCGCCGACTCGGATGCCTGCGTGACGCCGGTGCTGGCGTTCGGGGAGGCGCATACCGAACCGCATGTCGTCGAGCGAAACACCTTGTACGAGGTTGACGGCGGTCTGCAGCCCATGCCGGCCCCACGGTTCTCGCGGACGTCACCTGCTCGGCCACGCCCGCCGGCGGCGCCCGTAACCGACGTCGAGGAGATCCTGCGCGACTGGGTATAGTCCCAACCAACCAGTAGGTCGGGCGAGCAATGTCGGGTGAGTAATTAGGAGAAGCATGGAGATCAGGGACGCTGTCGCCGTCGTCACCGGAGGGGCGTCAGGCCTGGGGCTGGCCACCACCAAACGCCTGCTGGATGCCGGCGCTCAGGTGGTCGTGTTGGACCTCAGGGGCGAGGACGCGGTAGCCCAACTCGGCGATCGAGCGCGTTTCGCACAGGCCGACGTCACCGACGAGGCGGGCGTGGCCGGCGCGCTGGACACCGCCGAGTCGATGGGCCCACTGCGCATCGTGGTCAACTGCGCGGGCACGGGCAACGCCATCCGGGTGCTCAGCAAGGACGGCGTCTTCCCGCTGGATGCGTTCCGAAAGATCGTCGACATCAACCTGGTCGGCACGTTCAACGTGCTGCGGCTGGGTGCCGAGCGGATCGCCAAGACCGAACCCATCGGCGAAGAGCGCGGTGTCATCATCAACACCGCCTCCGTCGCGGCGTTCGACGGCCAGATCGGGCAGGCCGCCTACTCGGCGTCCAAAGGCGGCGTCGTCGGCATGACCCTGCCGATAGCCCGCGACCTGGCCAGCAAGAACATCCGCGTGGTCACGATCGCGCCGGGGCTGTTCGACACTCCGCTGCTGGCCGGCCTGCCGGAGCCGGCCCGCGAATCGCTGGGCAAGCAGGTGCCGCATCCGTCGCGCTTGGGCAAGCCCGACGAGTACGGCGCCCTCGCCGTACACATCATCGAGAACCCGATGCTCAATGGCGAAGTCATCCGGCTCGACGGCGCCATCCGGATGGC